>JAXHVO010000017.1 GCA_034189135.1 Thermodesulfobacteriota bacterium
CTTTCACCGAATACCGGGCCAAAACTTTTCTCCTCTAGATCTTCAAACCACATGGAGCGGCCAATTTCGCCCCTCAGCCTTCTGACCTCCCTGATACCCATGGCGCCCATTAATTCGATCAACTGGGCATGCCAGGCTCCGATCAGGTTTACAATTCTTCGGGAGCCCCAGTTATCATCGAAATCTTCATCCAGTTTTACCGGACAGGACAATCCTTGTTTACATCGACCACACAAACGGCACTCTAAAGCCAACAAAAGGCTATAATCCACCACAACCGCATCGGTCCCGCAGATAATTGCTTTGGCCACATATTCAGCCATGGCGATTCCGCCGGAGAAAATCAGATTGATCTTTTGCCTGACTGAATGTTCAACCAGTTTAAGGTGAACTTCTCTAATCATATCTTTTAAAAACCTGGGATTTTCCGCATCAAGTTCGTAGCCGTTTTGGTTTGCATAAAAATAAAGTGTATCCACACCGGTTTCGGCCAGTTCAAGTGCTCTGGATGCTGCCAGGCCATCAAGAGGAATTTTGACAATAATAATTAAATCCGGCTTTATGGCCCGCAATCCGTCAAACACTTTCTCGATTCCGCTTTCATAAGTCAGTTCCACTGCCCTGCTGTTGTTAACCAGGTCGTGATACTCATTAAAATTGTCTTTGCTTAAGCAGGGAATTAGATTTTCAGAGTATGGTGCCAAATCAGCGGCATAATCCTGGGGCATTATAAACATCATGGTTTTCAGTGCCTTGGCCGCCTTTGCCGCAGAAATAATCACCCTCTCATTTTTCACCAGATCCTCAGGCAGCCTGAACAATAACGGAACCGGCAGCTCTAAGATTTCAGGTACATCAGAATCCAGGGTCATATCTTGATTGAATCTTAAAGGGGTAACTCTTCTGGACAGCTCAACACAGGTACTGATATACTCCCGTCCATGAATACCATCACGTGTCGGGCGCACGATCTCGGACATGTCCGTCCACATGGATTCAAATCCGGCTGCCACGAATGGGCCGCGATATCCGGCGCCTGAAACAGGGATTTTGCCTGTATGCGCCTGATACCAGTTGACGTAAATAATGTCCGCTCTCCAGTAGTCATCACCCAGTATGCGGTATTCCGGGTTGATAACCCGTGAAAAGATTCCCCGGGTACACTCCTGCACACATCTGAAACAGCTTTGGCATTCATACAGATATTCCGGCTCTTTCATGGAACTTATGTGAAAATAGTTATCTTTAAAAA
Organism: Thermodesulfobacteriota bacterium; assembly: GCA_034189135.1. NCBI lineage: Bacteria > Pseudomonadati > Thermodesulfobacteriota > Thermodesulfobacteriota bacterium. The sequence continues at coordinate 1,253 of JAXHVO010000017.1, forward strand.
TTCCATAAACGCATTTTTTCTTGACACACTCTCGGCAACTGCCGGCACAGTCTTCGCGAAATTCAACGGTGGCATATTTCCCTATCGGCTCAAATCGCGGCGGGGTGATCTCTATGGGTATGTGATACTTCTCAGGCATTTAAACTCCAGATTCTTATGCTCTTATTCTTCAGCTTCAGGGCGCGGCATGAGGCCTGCGGCCTCTACAATCTCACCGACTTTCTCTTCCCATTCGATTGCCATAAGATGAATCCCATGCACACCTTTTATTTCACGCAGCTGGGAAATCGTCTCCAGGCATATTTTGATCCCTTCTTGGCCGGCGTTTTCTTTTGACACGGATGCCATCCGTTTGATAACCGATTCCGGCACATCCATGCCGGCGACCTTGTTGGCCATAAACCTGGCCATGGATTCAGATTTAAGCGGTGTGACACCGGCCAGGATGTGAACTTTCTCGGTCAACCCCTCCTCCCTCGCCAGCCGTATCCATTCTTTAAATCGATCCACATTATAAACACACTGGGTCTGGATAAAATCAACACCCGCGTCTATTTTTTTGGCCAGCCTGATTACTCGATATTCAAAAGGGTCGGCAAACGGATTTGCCGCGGCCCCGATAAACATGCGGGGTGGTATGTTTAGATCAAACCCGCTCATATCTTTTCCATCTTCGCGCATGTCTCTGACAGCACGGACAAGGTTCATCGAATCGATATCAAAAACATTCAACGCATCGGGCTGACTGCCAAAAGTCTGGTGATCCCCTGAAAGACAGAGAATATTTTTTATTCCCAAAGAAAAGGCTCCCATAATATCCGATTGCAAAGCAATCCTGTTCCGATCACGGGTGACCATTTGCATGACGGGTTCAATGCCCATATTTAAAAGGTGAACGCACGCCGCAATACTTGACATTCTGACAATCGCTGTTTGATTGTCGGTCACATTAACCGCATCGACACAGCCCTTTAGCAGCTCTGCTTTTCGCCGGACCACTTCCAAATCAGCTCCGCGAGGCGGCCCGCACTCAGCGGTCACCGCAAATTCCCCCTTTGACAAAACTTTCTGCAGATGACTCAATTTAATTTGATTCATATTACATGATCCTCTCTGACTAATTTTCTGGGCCCGCCCGCATGGCTGGTTCTCCAATTCTTGGGAGGAACATATTTCCTTAAGTTGTCAAGCTGCCCGAGAGCTCTTAATCGATCGATTATCTGTTGCCAGGCGCAATCAATATCAGGATTTACCTCGCATTTGCCATCTTTGGACCCTCCGCAGGGACCGTTTAACAGTTTTTTGGAACAGCGTGTCACCGGACAAATCCCGCCGAATATGGCCAGCTTGCAATCGCCACATCCAAGGCATTCCTCGGTAAAGGTACCCTGTTTTTCCAGAATTCCAATAAAAGTGGTGTTCACGCCCGGTAAAACAATCGTTTTGACAAAACGCCTTGCGATATCCTGTACGCCCGCACCGCAGGCCAGCGACAACACGGCATCGTTTCGGGCCACAGCCTCTGCGGCTTCCTGTATGAACTCATCTTCACACTGGCGCTCTATGGTCATTTCTTCAATTTTTATTTCTCTGCCGTCTTTTTTAAATGCCAGCCTCAAAGCCGAAGCAAGGACAGCCACTTCGTCTTCTCCGCCTGCAAAACAGGTTTTCACGCAGGTACCGCATCCCAGGATAAGTATTTTCTCATAGGGTGCGATGGATTCTTTTATTTCTGCAATCGGCTTTTGTTCGCCTACTATCATTATCACTATCCTTTCATGTAAAAATCATGCCGCCGGATTCGGGCCTAAACCTTTCAGTTTCCTCAATGTGTCTTTAATGATTTTAGCTGCTGCGCCTTTATCTTTCGGATTCAGGTTAAACATTGAAAGCCTTTCACCATTTAGCCCAATTTCATCCAACAGGCTCTTGGTCCGCTTAATTCTTTTTTTTGCCCGGATGTTTCCTTCAACAAACCGGCACTTTCCTTCAGGGCAAACCATCACAATGACGGCATCCGCTCCGGCTTCAAATGCCCGCAGTAGATAAACATCTTTGGTCATGCCGGAGCAAGGCATCTTAACGTATTTAATATCAACATGATCTATCTCATCAAAATGAGACAGCACTGATTCGCTGAAGCTGTTGATACAATGAAAAATGGTAATCTTTGGTTTAAATTCCATTTTTATCTATCATAGCACCTTTATCATACAAAAACAAAAAAAGCGTCTTCTTGTAATAGAAATATTGAAGACGCCTTTGTCTCTTTGCACCTGTTTTAGCTCGCACGCCATTGTGCGAAATCCTTATTATCTTGTTTAAAATCTTTTGTGCTTATATCTGAATTGTTCGTTTGTCAACCAAAAAATAATCAAAAAAATATAAAAATTCAACCCGATAAGTGATACTAATTTTGTTATCATTTTTTTAAATTTCGCTAAAATTTACCAAATAAAAATTAGTAGATACCGGATCATCCCCTCTGAGATTTTCCTTGATATCGAGTGGAGTGTATATTTTTAGGCTTATGACCGGCCATTAAGGCAACATTATTTTTTAAAATGCATGAGCCTGCGAGAATCACCATACGTAATCTTGACATGTGCTTGCCGTTCCTGTAATTTTATGGTTATCTCTGAACCATTTATGGAAATGCTTCACCATAAAAAAGGAATGGATGGTTTCAAAAACACTTAATATTAGCTCCGGTGTCATCCAGCTTGACCGCCTTCTCGGAGGTCTTTATATCGGAGATAACGTGATCTGGTATGACGATGCCGGAAGTCTCGCTACTGTTTTTTGTCTGAACTTCATGCAGGCCTCACAACTTCTGAAAAAACCACTTATTTATGTAAGTTTCGATCGTTCACCAAAAAACCTTATGGAAAAACTGGGAGTACTGGCTGATAATCGTCTGCTAACCATTCTGGACTGTTTTACTTATGGTAAAGGTTCCGGTTCTGAAATTTTTCTAAAATTTTATGAAAAGAGGAAATCTCCATATCCTTGCAGTGTTGTACCGGTTGAAGAACCTCGCAATGTTCATCATGTAATGGATGCCTTTTACGGCGCCCATGAAAACATGAAAGGTGATGTCCGCTTTATTTTCGAAAGCCTCACTGGAATGCAGGAGTTATGGGGCGGTGAAGACCACATCATCAATTTTTATTCCCACTCATGCCCCAGGCTGTACGAGTTAAACACTATTGCTTACTGGATTATTGAAAAACAGGCACACTCACAACGTCTCAGAGCGCATATTAATCAGATTGCCCAGGTTGCTATCGATCTCTCTGTCAAGAGGGGTAAAAACGCCTTAAAAATCCTTAAAGCGGAAAAACGGAATCTTGATACACATAATAAGGCATATTACTACTGGAGCAAAGATTTAAATATTGCCTTTGATTTTGAAACGCACGTTAAAAGCCGTGTAGATCTGGGAAGCCGTTTGAAAGAAATTCGCACCAGACAGGGTTTGTCCCAGACAGAACTGGCAAAACTGGTGGGTGTAACCCCCAGTAATATCTCCCAGGTTGAAAGTAACCTGATCTACCCATCTTTACCCGCACTTTTTAAAATGGCTGAGGTGCTTTCGGTTGAATTGAACTCCTTTTTTTCAAAATCAACAGGCTTGAAAAAGCCTGTGGTTTTTCCTGCCGCTGATGCGGCTGATGTAAAATTTCCTGACCTGCAGAAAAGCAATATTGCCGGAAAACTATTTACCCCCGGAAACTTTGAGCACAAAGCCGAACCTTATATTTTAGAAATCCCACCTGACCAGACACTTCTTTCTCATTTTTTTACACACAGAGGGGAAGAAGTCGGATATCTGTTGTCAGGAGTATTAGAACTCAAACTTGGAAAAACAGTTCATACCTTAAATACCGGGGATTTGGTGTATCTGACCAGCGAGACGCCTTCCCAGTGGAAAAACCCCGGAACGGACCCTGCCCGGTTGCTTTGGATCAAAGTCAAATAAAGCCAATCACTCCTTTTTAACCGTCATCATGGAGGGGTAAAACCGGCGAAGTCTATTAAAAACTTCGCCGTAAAAATAGTTCATACAGATATCGATAGATAGTTGATTGGCTCATAAATATAATCAGGCCGACTGTGTTTTGCTTTAAGCGTCAATGATTTCCAGTGCTTCTTCCCTGTATGCATCCATGATGTACGGGATACCTGTAATATTGGATGCTTCCTCGGTTAATGAGGCTAAATCTTTTCTGGTAATCAAATGGGGGCGCCACTTTCTGGCTCCGGCCATAAGCTGTTGAAGTCCCACTCGTATCTTCTCAGCTGAACTGTATATTCCGATTGCACCTAGAGGGATATTGTTGATCTCTTTTCCGTATATGTTTTTCAATTTTTCATAGCTTACAAAGATCTCTTCTTTTTTTGAACCATATTTTGATACCGTGGGTGGAAGTCCCCCATCCTCCCCTTTAAGCCATCTCCCGATGTTTTTGCCTACCATACCAGGAATCATTATGGCTCGTCCCATACACACCGCTTTACAATAGGGAGCCCCCAGCGCAAGAGCTTTAAAAATATGGTCTTCAGAGGAAAAACCGCCGGCAAAGGCGATATCCGGTACCCATGCCCCTTTTTTAGCAAGCCTTAGACACAGGTCATAGGCCATAGAATGAAGATAGATGGAAGGAATTCCCCACTCAGACATCATGCGCCATGGACTCATGCCGGTACCCCCCGGAGCACCGTCAATGGTCACCAGGCTGATTTTGGCATCCGAAGACCAGCGGATAGCCATGGCCAGTTCCCGCATCGGATAGGCACCTGTCTTAAGTGTGATACGTTTGGCACCCAGTTTGCGGACTCGATCAACCTCTGTCATAAATTCTTCCTGATCCAGAAATCCCACGCGGGAGTGTCTTTCAAATCTTCTAATCGCACCATCTTTAAACGCTTTCTGGTTTGATTTGCTTGAAGGATCGGGAGTGACAAGATAGCCTCTTTTTTGCAATTCCTGTGCTCTCTCAACAGAATCAACTTTTATCTCACCGCCTATACATTTTGCACCCTGACCCCATTTAAGCTCAATGGTTTCAACTCCCAGCTTGTCAATAACGTACTCTGCCACGCCAAGTCTGGTGTCCTCTACGTTCATCTGTACCATTATATCGCCGTATCCTTCATGATAACGGCGATATTTTTCAACCCTTCGTCGCATATCTGGTGCCTCTTTAACCTTGCCGTTTTTATCAAGCTCCAGTTTAGGATCGATACCGCAAACGTTTTCCCCGCAAACAAGACTGATTCCTGTTATTGCAGCACCAACGGCAAAGTGTTCCCAGTTTGCCCGAGCGATCTCAGTACTTCCTAAAGCGCCGGTAAACATAGGTATTTTCATCTTGACTTTTTCCGTTGCTCCATACCAGGCTTCGGTGGTTACTTCCGGAAATATGGCATGATCCGGGTGAGCCTCAATCCCTTCAGCGCCAATGGCGTACCCCATTATATTCAGATGGGAATAATCGACAGGATAGTCTTTATCTGTTCCGGCTGTAACCTCGCCAAAAGGGCTGGGATAAAGCAGTTCTCTGCCACGAAACGTTGATTTGAAAAGATCGCAATTTCCCCTGCATCCATCCACACACCGGCTGCAGATACCGGATTGAGGGGCAACACTTCTGGAGCGATTTTTTGTCTGCAATGCCTCGTTGGCGTTGGGTCTGTGCAAATTCATTTTTTCTCCTTTTTAAAAATGGTTTTTAAAAAACAAAAAGGCGCCTTCCCTTTAACGGGAAAAGACGCCTTTGTCTTAAAAATAAATTTTCCACACACCTTTGTGCAGAAATTAATTATTACTTTTTAAATATGTATTTTTATTAGCTGTACTAATTTTAATTGTCAAGCCTTTATTATTTGAAAAGGAAATAAATCTGTTGGCGTCGTAGAAAGCCCCATCTACTGCGCCTTTTTATCCCGCTGATTTTTAGCGGGGGTATATGGAACTTTCTACTTAACCATCAAAGATACTTTTTACAAAACCGTAAAAGTTGATGAATTCGTAAACAGCTAAGTCTTTGAATAAACGACGGATGACGAGATGCTTTGTAATACTTATTCGAGTTCTTCAGAAAGGAGTACAGCTTCAGCCACGGTTCTCATGGATTTACGAGTATCCATACTCCGCTTTCTGATCCACTGGTAAGCCTCCTCTCCGGTTTTTTTACGCTTACGCATCAGGATCTCTTTTGCACGCTCTACCATTTTACGGGTCTCCAGTTCTTCCTCAATCACCCTGGTCTTTACCATGAGTTCCGTGTTCATGATTGCCACAGCCGCCTGGTTGGCCACAGTCGTGATCAGGTTTACTTCTGTTTCTGGGAAAATATGAGGTTCTGCGGTAAAGCAATTGAGTACGCCAATCACTTTTTCATCACGTACCTGCAACGGCACACTGACCATTGATACCAGGCCAAGTTGTTTTGCCATCTCTTTTTCTTTAAATCTGGATTCTTTCAACACATCTTTGATAATAAGGGGCCGCTTATGCATAGCCACAAATCCCACCACCCCTTCATCCATGTTTAGGGATCGATCTTTCATGTATACAGGATCGATGGTTTGTGAGGCTTTTAGTCTGATTTTCAAAGGATCCGAATTTTCATCAATCAGCCACAGGGAGCATATTTCAACCCCTGTGACTTTGGCTAACACCATAACGATCAGCTTTAAGATATCTTCCAGGTAAAGATCCGAAGTAATCACCCGGCTGATATCCATGACCGCTTTAATATATTTATCATAGGTTTCAGGAATTATGTTTACCATGTTTACTGATACCGTCTTCTCAATTGCTTAAATGACTAGAAGCCTTCAGGTAGCCGCTATATTTGGGTTTTTATTTTATCAGGCCTGTATATCCCTGTCAATGACGGTAAAATCTTATCTTGATTTAAATGATAATCTTTGGTTATAAATGCTACTGTTTTATTAAGTCTGTTTATCATCATACATAATTTTCAGGAGTTGCAATTGGAAAAAACAACGGAAAATAGACTGTCTCTTCTCAGGCAATCCCTGGCTGAAAAGAAGTTTGATACTCTCATGGTTTTGATTGAGGAAAACCGTCATTATTTGAGTGGTTTTACCGGAGAAGACACCCAATTTGACGAATCAGCAGGGGCTCTTTTTATCACCGACTCCAAATTGATTCTTGCCACCGATTCACGTTACGAACTGCAGGCCAAAAATGAAGCCCCTCTTTTTAAGATTGTCTGCTATAAAGAAGGGCTGGCAAAAGAACTTCCCAATATAACAGATATGCTGGGCACCAAAAGACTCGGGTTTGAAAGTGTGCGCATGTCCTATATGCAATACAACAAAATGACCGAAGAACTAAACAAAGCCGGAATGCAGGTAGAGCTTGTCCCTGTGGAAGATATGGTAGAAAACCTGCGGTTGATCAAAGATGAAAGTGAAATCAATACATTAAAAAAAGCTCTTTTAGTGGCAGAGGCTGTGTTCAAGCATATCAAAAGCACCATTGAACTCGGCATGACGGAAAAGCAGCTCGCATGGTCGATGGAAAAAGAGATGCGCGAGGCAGGCGCCCAGTCACTGTCTTTTCCCACCATTGTCGCATCAGGGCCGAACAGCGCCCTTCCTCACGCCATCCCATCAGACAGGAAAATTAGATCCGGTGAACCGGTGCTTTTTGACTGGGGTGCAAAACTGGACGGTTACTGCAGCGATATTTCACGAACGGTCATTGTCGGTACCCCTGATGAAACATTTAAAAAGGTTTTTACCACCGTATCCGATGCACAAAAAATGGCCACAGATGCGGTCAAGCCCGGTATCAGCTCAAAAGCGGTGGATAAAATCGCGCGCGACCACATTGAAAAATGCGGGTTTAAAGGAAAGTTCGGCCACGGCCTGGGGCATGGTACCGGACTTGCGGTGCATGAACATCCGAGACTGAGCCCGTTAAAAGAGACGGCCCTTGAATCCGGCATGGTGTTTACTGTTGAACCCGGCATTTATATTCAAGACTGGGGCGGAATCAGGCTGGAAAATATGGTTGCGGTCAGAGACAGTGGTGTGGAGGTGCTGAATCAATTAGACCCCGCTGACTTTTTAATCGAGATATGACATATCATGTCTGAACTTGATACCCTTGCAGACCAGTATTTAAATTACCTATTGATCGAAAAGGGTCTGTCTGAAAAAACCTTGGAATCATACGGCAGTGATATGGCCAGGTATCTGTTATTTCTTGAGGAGCACAACATTATTGATATTTCAAAAACCGACACACCGCTTATTTTAAAACACTTGATTTCCATGAGAGATGCGGGCCTCGGGGCCAGATCGCGGGCACGGCATCTTGTCACCATCCGTGGATTTTACCGGTTTCTGGTACAGGAAAAACGACTAAAACATGATCCAACGCGACTGATCGATCTTCCTAAAAGCGGCCTCAAACTTCCGGACGTCCTGTCCGTAGAAGAGGTTAAACTTCTTTTGAGCACCCCGGATGCAAATACACCGGTCGGGTCCAGGGATGCAGCTATGATTGAACTTCTCTATGCAGCCGGTTTAAGAGTTTCTGAATTAATCAATCTTAAGCTCCAGGATATAAACCTGGAGGCCGGTTTCGTCCGGGTATTTGGTAAAGGATCAAAGGAAAGGGTGGTCCCCATTGGCCTTTTTGCCAAACAGAAAATCACTGACTACCTTAAAACAGCAAGACCTTTGATTTTAAAAAATCTCCCCAGCCGATACCTTTTTGTGGCCCGTGCAGGAAAGCCGATGACCCGTCAGGGTTTCTGGAAACTTATAAAACGCTATGCCTTAAAGGCAGGCTTTAATAAAAAAATCACTCCTCACAGCTTGCGTCATTCCTTTGCCAGCCATCTACTCGAAGGCGGCGCCGACTTAAGAGCGGTTCAGGTGATGCTGGGCCATGTTGACATTTCCACCACCCAGATATATACCCATGTCGCCCGTGAGCACCTGAAAACCATGCATGAAAAATTTCACCCTAGGGGATAGCTGCGCTAAAGGACCGCTTCGCTTAAAGAATAAGGTAGAAAAATTGGTTTTATTTGACTTGAAACTTGTTTTTGTTTAAAAAAATCAGCTATTGTTGCTATTTATTATTTTTATGAATTTATTTGTTTTATTTAGTTTATGAGCCTATGCCGTTAAAAAATAAAAAATCAATCGGATGGTGGTCAGAAAAGAGCATACTTCCTGAAATCGGTGATCATGCCATTAAAAGCGCCATTGCCGATGTGACACACCCGGTGTACCTTGTCAATAAAGATGATCGCCTTGCAGTAGCCAAAGGCGGGACAGCTGTAATCGGTGATGCAGCTGGATCTATGTTCTCCGGGAAGTCTTCGGCCTACCCCTTGTATGCTTATACGCCGCCACTGCTGCCTGAAAACCTGGGCGACCCTTATTTTAAAAACACATATCATCTTCGCTATGCCTATATTGCAGGAGCCATGGCAAACGGCATTACATCCGTTGAAATGGTCGAAGAAGCCGGACGCGGCGGAATGATCGGTTTTTTTGGAGCTGCCGGACTTTCCCTCGATGAAATAGAATCCGCCATTGTCCGCCTGAAGCAAACGCTGGCTGACTCCCCTTTTGGGTTTAACCTGATCCACAGCCCGAATGACCCTGAGCTTGAAGCTGCGGTAGTCGATTTGTATTTAAAACAATCAGTCCGGCTTGTGAGCGCATCCGCATATTTAGACTTGACCTTACCCCTGGTTTACTTTCGCATAAAGGGAATTCACCGCCACAGCAACGGAAACATCGTTTGTCCCCATAAAATTATTGCAAAAGTCTCCCGAATCGAAGTCGCCAAAAAATTCTTTTCACCACCGCCTGAAAGATTTATCGCCCAACTCATAGAACGAAAAATGATTACACCAGAGGAAGCCGCCCTGGCACAATCGGTCCCCATGGCCTGTGATTTGACTGCGGAAGCCGATTCAGGCGGTCATACCGATAACAGACCTGCCATTACCCTGCTTCCCACCATGCTCGCCCTGCGTAATGAAATGGCTGAAAAGTACAGTTATCAAAAACCGATTTGCGTTGGCCTTGCCGGGGGAATAGCCACCCCCGAATCGGCAGCTGCCGCATTTGCCATGGGTGCGGCTTATATCCTGACCGGATCTGTGAACCAGTCATGTGTGGAAGCCGGTACTTCTGATACTGTCCGCCAATTGCTGGCGGAAACTCGTCAAGCCGATGTCACCATGGCACCTGCTGCAGATATGTTTGAAGCCGGGGTAAAGGTGCAGGTACTCAAACGCGGAACCATGTTTCCTTTCCGTGCCGCAAAGCTGTATGACCTTTACTCCACTTATGATTCCCTTGACAGCATCCCGGAAAAAGAAAAACAAATCCTGGAAAAAGATTTTTTCCGCTCAAGTTTTCAGCAGACATGGCAACAGACGCAAACTTATTTTTCAACCATCGATCCCCAACAAATCATCCGGGCGGAAAAAGACCCGAAACATAAGATGGCCCTGGTGTTCCGTTCCTATCTCGGCCTTTCATCAAACTGGGCAAACTCAGGGGAGCCGTCTAGAAAAATAGACTATCAGATCTGGTGCGGCCCTGCCATGGGCGCTTTTAATCAGTGGGTAAAAGGATCATTTCTGGAAAAGATGCAAAACCGGAAAACCGTCACAATCGCCATGAATCTTCTGCTGGGCGCATGTGTGATCACCCGGGCAAACCTGCTAAAAAGCCAGGGTATCCCACTCGCTTCCGATATGGAAAAATTCTCACCCAGACCGCTTGAAGAAATTCTGGGCTCGTGAATTGGCGTAGATCTTAATGCAACATATTTTTGTAAACACTGAACGACGACCAGTATAACTGATGAACGTCCAACAACGAACTTCCAACGTCGAACATCGAAGCACCGTGTACCACCGGTTTTTCGAAGATACGCACACCGGTCATCAGTTCCCGATTTTTAAACCAAGTGTATCCTTTACTGCCTGACGTTCTGTATCGTCTGACTCAGATAAGACTTTCCTGCTGACTTGTTTTCGCAATCATGATGTATTTCGCTTCAACCTTTGACGCCTTAGGATCACTCCAACTCGTTTGGAGGTAATGCTGAAAACGGAGGTGCACCATGGAAATAAATCCAAACCTGGTGGGAACGCCACTTAAGAATTATCAAACCAAGATCAACTGGCAGGAAACCACCAATTATGCCGCGGCAATCCAAGACAATAATCCCAAATATTTTGATGACAGTCACGATGACCCGATTGCAGTGCATCCCATGTTTGCCGTATCGGTGACCTGGCCTATTTTAAGCCGGTTGGAAAAATTCATTGAATCCAAAGATTTTCCCCAAGAAATTTTGCTGACCCAGGTGCATTACAGTGAGCATCTTATTTTGCACCGCTTGATACACCCGAAAGATGAACTGTCCATAACCGGATCGTTAAAAGCCTTTTTACCGCATCGGGCAGGAACCCACACCATTGTCTGTCTTGATGCCAAAGACATGAATGGGACCCCTGTGTTCACTGAATATGTTGGCGCCATGTTACGGGGAGTATCCTGTGGAGAGGGAAAAAAAGCGGGTGAAGTACCTCCGGTTCCGGAAAATAAAACAGCAGCAGAAATTCTGTGGACATCCTCCATTCCTATTGATCCCTTACGTCCCTACGTATATGACGGATGCAGCAACATTGAATTCCCCATTCATACCTCGCCGAAGTTTGCCAAGGCGGTCGGCCTTCCGGGGATTATTTTACAGGGAACAGCCACCCTGGCATACGCGATTCGTGAACTGGTGAACAATGAAGCCGATAAAGACCCTGCCAGGATTGCAGAAATTGCATGCCGGTTTACCGGAATGGTCCTTCCCGGAACCGATATCAAAGTATGCTGTACCGGAAAGAAATCCCACCAAGATTTTACCGATGTTTTTTTTGAGGTGCTAAACAATGAACAAAAAAAGGCGATTCGTAGCGGATATGTAAAAATAATATGACTACTCATGTAGTCAGACTGAAGCTGTTTAGGCTGAAGGGGCCAGAAAGCTCGATTGCTGTACTTTGACAGAACTATCTGATTTTTAAACCAAACATGGCTTCAAAATACACTTTCTCCTAACAGTCTTCCTATTTCATCTACCTGAGTAGTTACAACATAAAAAAAGGGGGCCAAAATGAAAAATGAGCAAAGATTGCCGCTGGTTAATTCCTATATTGACAAATGGGCCAAGGAGCGGCCGGATTCTGTGGCCATGGTTCAACATGAAGACGGCAGGGAAATTACTTATAAGAAGTTTGCTTCATTAATCGATTTTTTTGCCCTCAAATTGCTTGACATGGGTATTCAAAAAGGAGACCGGGTAGCCACCCAACTGGTATTGCTCCCGGAGCATATGGCACTGATGTATGCCTGTTTCAAAATTGGAGCGATAATTGCCCCGTTGGATGTCCGCCTGAGTGAAAATGAGGTGGTACGCGACATCAACAAAATCGAAGCTAGTACCTTTTTCTTTCTAGGTGACACCCCGGTCCGTGATTTTAGAATGGTTGGCAAGGCGGTAAAAAAAGGGTGCCCGTCCGTCAAACACCTGATACAATTCACCGCAGATCCGCAACCCGGAGATGTTATACAAGGAGCAGTCAGCATTACGGATCTCATGAGCAAGATGCGCCTGGTGTGGTTAAAGCTGCGTGATATTTTCACCGGAAAGCTTAAAAAAACATACCAGCAGATGGATAAGAGAACCCCGGCATTGATCATTTATACCACCGGAACCACCGGAGAACCCAAACCGGCGGTGCTGTGCCATGAAAATATTATTGTTCAGAACCAGATATTGGAAAGGGGTATTGATTTTACCGGTGACCCGAAATATTTTTCCATTCTGGTGAACCTTCCCCCCAGCCATGTGGGATGTGTTACCGAAACATTTATGACCACCATGATGTTGGGAGGAAAAGCCGTTCTGCTAAGAATATTTGATACCAAAACCACCTTGGAAGCCATTGAACGCCATAAGGTCAAGGTGCTGGGTCAAATACCCACCATGTTTCGCATGCTCTGGAATTTTCCCCAATATGACAGTTATGATCTTTCCAGCCTTGATTTTGTTGCCTATGCCGGATCAGCCGTTGATACCACTTTTCTTAAAAAACTTTCCACCATGGCGCCAGGATTCGGAACCGGGATTGGAATGACGGAAAATGCCGGTTTTGCCACCTTTACACCTGCCGATATATCCCTGGAAGAGATGGCAGGCCAGGTGGGACGTGCCTTTGATGATCTGGCCAAGGTTTCCATTCGGAAGCCCATGAAAGAGGATGGATCTGCCGGAGAAGAACTTGCCGATGAAGAGATCGGAGAAATTTGCTACCATCCCCCCATTGTGTTTTTGGGATATTATAACCAGCCTGAGGAAACCAAAAAGGCCGTTTCCCAGGAAGGAATCCTTTATACCGGAGATTTGGGATATTTCAAACAAATGGACGGTTATAAAGCCCTATATCTTTCCGGCAGAAAGAAATTTGTGATCAAGCAAAAAGGGTACAATGTCTTCCCCGGAGAGGTTGAAGAGCATATTTCCCAAATGCAAGGGGTGGATGTGGTGGAGGCAATCGGTATGAAACATCAACTTTTCGACGAAGGAATTTTTGTTTTTGTCCGTCCTCGTGCAGGCATCAATCTGAGCAGCCAGGATGTGATGGAACACTGCAAGTCCATCGCCTCTTATAAAAGACCCCAGCATGTTGAAATATGGCCTGCGGATAAAGAACTGCCGCTGACCCGAAGCACAAAAGTAGATAAGCTCAAGTCATGACCTCCGGCCCAGCCGGAGGCTTGCATAAAGCCCTATAAGGGCATCGATACTGATAACCCCTTAAGGGGTATTATTGTGTTAAAATTACTGTTCTGCGACCAAATCCATTT
>JAXHVO010000018.1 GCA_034189135.1 Thermodesulfobacteriota bacterium
TGCCGCTTCTTCAGGTGGCGGAGGCGGCGGAGGCGGTGGAGGAAGCAGCGGCGGAGGTTGCTTTATCGCAACCACTTCATCCGGGCTGTTTCATGTGTCAGCGGTTCCAATGGCTCAGTACTTCGTTCTTATGTTACTGTTTTTTGTGATTGGCAAGATGGTGCATGGGCGAAGAAAGCAATAGTCTTTTTTTAGCTCGATTGAGTCGTTGAAAAACGAATACATCCTTAAGGGCTCATTTCGATGTATTTGAGAGTTATTTAATTTTGCAAGCTTTAAAAAAATATATTTTTTACTTTAAAAGGTCTTTAAAAAATACTAATTTTTATTCAAGCCAAATAAGGCAAAATTTTCAACCAAATGAATATATTGAATATTTCATGGATTGAAATTTGAGCCTGTCGAAGCGAAGCGTAGATCCCGCTCATCGGGGACGCAGGAATCGGGCAGATAGTCGCAGACTTTGAAAAGTGCTGTTTCGAGGTCTGCGCTTATCTGCAAAGGTCTCTTTTAATGAATGGCTTTATCAGCTTACGGTGGTGCCATTCATTTCTATAATGGGATTTACTTATATTTGGAACGAAATACTTTCTAAAACTTTATAATACTAATTGAATAGTAAAAGATGCAACAGAATGGAAGACCGAAGGAATGAATAAAATTATTCTTATTTTTAAAACTTCACAATTCATTTTGATTAGTTCTACGCTTTTGTTTTTTTCGGGTTGCTCTTTAAGTAAGAGAGTCGCACCGGTCGAAACAACTGCTAATCGTACTAAGGAGCTCATAATTGACCATACATGTACGAATATAAAGCACATTCCGGAATACTGGATTAACAAAGCAAAAGCTGAGTTCGGCATTTCCTACGGGCATACCTCTCATGGAAGCCAGATAGTAAGCGGAATGAGAGTTCTTCGGGAGCAATCCGGTCTGTATTCTTTTGATAAGTTTGGAAGTAAAAAATCACTGGCACTATATGATCGTGAGCCAAGAGGGGATCTTGGAAATCCGGATAGAACTACTTGGGCACTTAGAACACGGAAACTTTTAGATACCGGATGGGGTGATACAAATATAATAATGTGGTCTTGGTGCGGTCAGGTATCTAGAGCCAGTGAAGAGAATATTAATACTTATCTAAGACTTATGAACCAGCTTGAAATGGATTACCCTGACGTCACATTCATATACATGACCGGACACCTTGATGGAACCGGTGAGCAAGGAAACCTGAATAGACGGAATAATCAAATTCGTAATTATTGTATAAAGAATAACAAAATCCTATTCGATTTTGCAGATATCGAAAGTTATGATCCTGATGGTAACTACTATCTGGACAAAAGAGCTGATGACGGGTGCAACTATATTGAAGATGGTGTCAGTAAAAACTGGGCGGACGAATGGTGTTACAATCATCCCGGAAAGTGCCCGCCATGTTCCTGTGCTCATTCTAAATCGTTGAATTGCATCCTTAAAGGGAAGGCATTTTGGTGGATGATGGCGAGGTTGGCAGGATGGCCTAGCCCTGATTCATCTCTTTCATCTCCTTCAAATCTAAAAATTATTGGTTCAACAACAGAGTAAATTAAGTTGACTTCAAATAATGTGGTAAAATAACAGATGGCATTTGTAAGGCTTAGAGAACATCAGCGCGATTTATAGTTGTGAAATAATTCATTGATTTGTTTCGGTGTTCCATTCCATAAATTTTTTTTCAAACGAAGCCGCCTGCCTGTTCTGCTCAGCAACCTTTTTTACCCATTTTGGCTCAGACCCGATCAAATGGACTTTCGATCCCAGTAAAATAACCCTTCGGGTTTTACCCCAGTCCTATGAATACATTTCACTGGTTTTTATTCAAACAAAATGAAAAGCGAGGAAATAATTAAAACTATAACGAAGACTATACTTGTAACAGGAGGAGCCGGATTTATAGGAACAAACTTCATTCGCCACACATTGAGCAAACACCCTAATTGGCGGATAGTCAACCTTGATGCGGTTACCTATGCGGGCAATCCTGCCAATCTTGCTGATCTTGCAGAAAAAATGCCGGAAAGTTATCACTTTGTGCACGGTAATATCAGCGATGGTCAGCTTGTCGAGCGGCTTTTTGCTGAAGAAAAATTTGACGGTGTGATCCATTTCGCTGCTGAATCGCATGTTGACCGTTCTATTCACGGCCCCGTAGCTTTCGCTGAAACCAACGTTTTGGGTACTTGTCGATTGCTGTCTGCGTGTAACAAAGCCTGGGAAAAACAGAGGCGGCCGGACTTTCGTTTTTTACATGTTTCAACTGATGAAGTATACGGGAGCCTCGGTTCTGAAGGGTTTTTTGTAGAAACCACAGCTTACGATCCTTCCAGTCCATACTCGGCTTCCAAAGCAGGGTCTGATCATATGGTCCGCGCCTGGTATCGGACCTATGGCCTGCCGACTATCATTACGAATTGCTCGAATAACTACGGCCCCTACCAATTCCCTGAAAAACTGCTCCCCTTGATGATTATTAACATTCTTGAATCCAAAGCATTGCCGGTATACGGAGATGGGAAGAACGTGCGCGACTGGCTTTATGTGATCGATCATTGCGAGGCTTTGCTAACTTCTTTTAATAAAGGAATTCCAGGTGAAACATACAACATAGGTGGTGGTGCAGAGCGTCAGAACATTGAAGTGATCCACACATTATGCGATCTGTTGGACGTTCGCTTGAAACTGAGCGCCAAAAACTCCAGCAGGAACTTAATTCAATTCGTTAGGGATCGACCCGGACACGACAGACGGTATGCGATTGATGCCGGTAAGATCAATAAAGAACTTGGCTGGAAACCGCGGTTTGACTTTGACACAGCATTGGCAGCAACTGTTGATTGGTATCTCGATCATAAGGATTGGATCAATTACGTCCGCAGCGGTGAATATCAGAAATGGGTTGGCACCAATTATAAAGAACGATGATTTAATAAAGTAAACCACCACATCTCAAAGGAGTGGCTTGAATGGCGACCCTAAAAGGGTACATAAAAAACAATACTCACCCCGGAAACGCGGGAAACGCAGAGTTTACTGTTTAATCTGTCTTCCTTTGATCCCGGTTAAATAGGCTTTGCATTTAACTGGACGGGAAAGAATGAAAACAAACAACTATCCTTTCGACCACGCAGGATGCTGTTCAGAGCATGTTTTTATTGGCGTTGCCATGATTTTCATTGCCATCACACGGTTAGATCTTTTCTTTTCTGGCCTCTCACCAGAAAAGAAAAAAGGATTTCTCTCTGCGAACTTCGCGTCTCGAGCGAAGCGGGCGGTGAAAACCATTTTCGCATTTACCAGCATAGCTAAGCTGGGGTCATCAGCATACCTGAAGGTTTAATGGGATAATTAAAACAGAAAACAGGAAGAGAGGCGATGAAAGGAATTATTCTTGCCGGTGGATCCGGCACAAGACTATACCCCATTACAAAGGTGGTCAGCAAACAGTTGATGCCTATTTATGACAAACCGATGATCTACTATCCGCTTTCAGTGCTCATGCTTGCCGGTATACGTGATATCCTCATTATTTCTACACCCCATGATTTGCCACACTTCGAATCTTTGATGGGAGATGGAGACCAGTTGGGATTAAATCTTAACTACGCTGTCCAACCAAAGCCCGAAGGTCTTGCCCAGGCTTTTTTAATTGGTAAAAAGTATATCGGTAAGGACAATGCCTGCTTAATTCTTGGCGATAATATTTTTTATGGACATGGATTACCTGAAAAACTTGCCCGCGCGAGTAATCGTAATACCGGTGCAACGGTTTTCGGGTACTGGGTAAAAAATCCCCAGCGCTACGGCGTGGTTAATTTTGATGATAGCGGTAAAGCGATCGATATTGAAGAGAAACCCAAGAAGCCTAAATCACATTGGGCGGTAACCGGTCTTTATTTCTATGACTCACAAGTCGTCGATATAGCAAGCCAATTAAAACCATCAAATCGGGGTGAATTGGAAATTACCGATGTTAACCGAACTTACCTCAGTCGCAAACAACTGTATGTTGAAAAAATGGGTCGAGGCACTGCCTGGCTTGATACCGGTACCCACGACAGCATGTTACAGGCGTCGACTTTTATCGAGGTTATTGAGAAGCGTCAAGGGTTAAAGATCGCTTGCATTGAAGAAATTGCCTATCACATGGGATATATTGACGGAGAGCAAGTGCTGAAGCTGGCCCAGCCTCTCAATAAAAATAACTATGGCCAGTACCTTATTGAAATAGTAAACGGTTCACGGGAGCAGTTATGAAGATAATTCAAACTAAATTGGAAGGGGTGGAGATTATCGAGCCACATGTCTTTAGCGACCAACGTGGGTACTTCATGGAGTTATATCGGTTCGAGCGATATAAAGAAAGTGACATTCATTATAATTTTGTTCAAGACAACCTTTCGTATTCTAGTCAAAACACTTTGAGGGGATTGCATTATCAGCATCCCCACCCACAGGCTAAACTTGTTTATGTAATAAGGGGAAAAGTATTTGATGTGGCCGTTGATATCCGCCGGGGTTCACCGACGTTTGGGCAATGGGAAGGTGTGATTTTATCAGGTGAGAATCATCGCCAACTCTTCATCCCAGAAGGCTTTGCTCATGGTTTTTGTGTTTTAAGTGAATATGCTATTTTCGGTTACAAGTGCAGTGATATTTATACACCAGAAGCTGAAGGTGGAATTGCCTGGAATGACCCGCAAATTGGAATAAAATGGCCGCTGAAAAACCCATTGCTTTCAGAAAACGACAAGAAACATCCTTGCTTGGAAGACTTATCTGCTCAGAAACATCCCCATCTAAATACCACTGCCCTATAGCCTCCTTATCCCTTTCAGCTCAAAGCGCTTTTTGGTAAAACTTTCCGACAGAACAATTGACATTGTACCTACAATGCCTTATAATATAAATTATGAAAATATTTAGATGGAATGTGGAAAAAAACGAGGTCCTTGCAAGGGAAAGAGGGATTACCTTCGAAGAAGTAGTCCAAAAAATTGAAGCAGGAGTAAAAATAATTGAAACAGACCATCCAAACAAAGAGAAGTATCCACATCAAAAAATATTGATAATTGATGTGGATGGATATGCCTATTTATAGTGTTTCTCAGAATAATTTTCCGATTGCCGCTGTTCTTTGTGTTTGCTCAGGGTTGTCGATGACATCAAGAATCGCTTTATCCAGTCGGTCTATGAGTTGGTTAACATTCCGACAA
>JAXHVO010000019.1 GCA_034189135.1 Thermodesulfobacteriota bacterium
ACCTTTAACGAGTTGCCAATGCAAGTAAATTATGCATTTTCTGGAAAATCTTCGTTTTACTTCTATGCGATTTTACATCGTAAATTCAAACAGTTTTCAATTGTCGTTCAGACACTAAATAATGAGACGATCATCCATACAACCGATTTATTTCCCCTTGGGCTTTTCCTGTTTATCCTTAGCCAGGCCTTCCTGCAGTCGCTGCGGTTCTCAAGGGCATTTTCCACTGTTGACAGTCAGCGTCAGCAAATGCGGAAGACCAATCAGATCCTGCAAAACGAGATTGTCGAAAGAAAACTGGCCGAAAAAGAACTCAAGGAATCCCATAAGAGATTTCTGACTGTTTTAGACAGCATCGATGCAGATGTGTACGTGGCGGACATGGATAACTATAAGATCCTTTTTATGAACCGCCATATGATCGAAAGTTTTAATAAAGATTTTACCGGTCAGGTCTGCTGGAAAGTTTTCCGAAACGAATCGGGACCTTGTTGTTTTTGCACCAATGATAAACTGTTGGATGCCGACGGTGAACCAGGTGATTTGCATATCTGGGAAGACCAAAACCCGGTAACCCGGCGATGGTATGTCAATTATGACCGTGCCATCAACTGGGACCAGGGTCATATTGTAAGGCTCCAGGTGGCAACCGATGTCACTGCTCGGAAACAGGCAGAGGAGGCGCTGCAACAGGCCTATGAAGCCTTAGAAAAAAGAGTTGATGAACGCACCAAAGAACTTGTTAAGGCCAATGAACAACTTCAATTCGAGATCGAAGAGCGGAAGCAGGCGCAGGAGAGCAGCAGAAGAGCCAAATTGGAAGCTGAAAGGGCCAACAAGGCCAAAAGCGAATTTCTTGCCAATATGAGCCACGAACTCCGTACCCCACTGAACCATATTTTGGGGTTTACCGAGCTGATCCTGGATAAAAACTTGGGCGAATTGAACCAAATTCAGACGGAATATCTTTCGGATGTTCACGGTAGTGGAAAGCACCTTCTGTTATTGATCAATGACATCCTTGACCTTTCAAAAGTAGAGGCCGGAAAGTATGAGCTGGAATCCTCTATGGTTCACTTGCAAGGACTTTTGGAGAACAGCCTGACAATGATAAAAGAGAAAGCCTTGAACCACGGGATAAAATTATCACGGCATTTCATTGATCTCCCCGATACGTTTACCGCTGATGAACGCAAGCTCAAGCAGATCATGTACAACCTGCTGTCCAACGCAGTGAAATTTACTCCGGATGGCGGCAGCATAACCGTAAAAGCTTGTTCAAGCAATGACAACCAGGACGATGTCCTGGACCAACAGCACACCGGACCACCGGGAATTGAGGTCAGCATCAGTGACACGGGAATCGGCATTAAGTCAATTGATTTGGAGCGTATTTTTGATTCCTTTGAACAGGTTGAAAATTCAGCCAGTCGGAATTTTCAGGGAACCGGGTTGGGTTTGTCACTGACAAAAAAATTGGTGGAGCTGCATGGGGGTAAAATCTGGGCGGAAAGTGACGGCCCGGGGAAAGGGGCAGCCTTTTCGTTCTACCTTCCTGCTCAAAGTATATCAGTCTGAAAGCATGGCAAAACATTTTAACCGTCTGTGATCCAGGCAACAGTGTTTAAGCCAAACCACGGACGCGTGTTATCTACGATCAAGTCAATTCAACATGTTGTATACACGAAGTTCTTGACACCCAAGTGCCCCGAACATATACTCGTCTTTCATAAAAGCAAGGTCTTATCCCTTTATATTTAGAACAAAATGAAAAATTGATAAACCCACCCAAATTTTTGTGTAAAAGGAGGTGAAAAGAGGCACCGATTTTGGTTAAACGCGGCAAAAGACTTCATTCTCACCCACAACTAGGAGGATTTCCCCATGAAGAAGAATGTTTTTGTGTGTTTATTAGTTGCATCCATATGCGTCCCTTTTATGATGATGGGCTCCCTCAACGCAGAAGCCGCACCCATAAAACTCACTTACAGTAACTTTTTTCCACCCAGCCACATCCAGGCAAAACTGGCCGATTCCTGGTGCAAAGAGATCGAGAAAAGGACCGATGGTCGTGTCAAGATCGAACACTATCCCGGGCAAACCCTGACCAAAGCCAGACAGGTATACGACGGCGTGGTTGAGGGACTATCGGATATCGGTTTCTGCCTCTTCGGATATAACCGTGGCCGCTTCCCCCTGATAGAGGTGGTGGATCTGCCCATAGGGTATCCATCGGGCTCTGTGGCTACCAAAGTCGCCAATGCCGTTGCCAACAAGTTCAAACCCAAAGAGCTGAGTGATGTGCAGGTCATGTATCTCCATGCCCATGGCCCTGGTCTCTTACACACCAGGGATAAGGCAGTCAAAACCTTGGCCGATATTAAGGGTCTCAGGATACGTTCCCACGGGACCACGGCAAAGGTAGTCAAGGCCTTGGGTGGCACAGCGGTAACCATGCCTATGCCGGAGCTCTATCAAGCACTCCAAAAAGGCATCGCGGACGGTGCCCTTTATCCCGTTGAAGTCAATAAAGGCTGGAGAATGGCCGAGGTTATAAAATATTGCACCCTTGACCTATCCATAGCCAATACCTCCACATTTTACGTGGTGATGAACAAAGGTAAATGGGCCGCCCTACCTGCGGATATCAAAAAAATTATTACACAGATCAATAAGGAATGGATTCCCAAGCATGGCGCAGCCTGGGATTCAAGCGACGAAGAAGGAAAAAAATTTATGCTTTCAAAAGGGCGAAAATTTATAAATCTTTCAGCTGCAGAGTCTTCCAAGTGGAAAAAAATTGTTGACCCTGTCCTGGGTGAATATGTAAAAGCGGCCAAGGCAAAAGGACTACCGGCACAAGAAGCCCTGGACTACACCGTAAAAATGTTAAAAAAATACAGCAAATAGAGGAAACGGCCCAGCCGTGAGTGCGGCCACTTACTAAGCAGGCCATTTTCTACCCGACATTTTACAGATAGCGGTTGAACAGTGTGCATCCGTGTCCCATGGGGTCGGTTTTTATAAACACCTCATCTCAAAAAGAGTGTATCGTGCAATTTGCGCCTCACGGGTCTTGAACAATGCCTTTAGCCGGCAAAGATTGTTTTTGTCATTACGGGCATTGACTCTGTGGGTGGGTCAGGAATAATTTCAAGACCATTCCATCGTGCCATGGAACCCGAACGGTTGATGCAGGTTTAAAAAAAGAGATCCCCCATGGGGCATGCCGCGTCAGGATTTATCAGAAAAAGCATCATAAAAATGTCGTGTATTTGACGCACACATCCGTACTTCGCCCATTTAATCGGATATTTTCACCAGGCGGGAATAAACCCGCCCTCTCTTCTCAACATGTTGTATTCATTAAGTTCTTGACACCCAAGGGTCCTGCATATATATTCGCCTTTCAGAGAAGTAAAGTCTTATCCCGGTGTGCAAATTGAGGACAAGGTGAAAATGAAAAAAGAGATCATACATTTACGTCAGGCAGATGGACTAGAGATTATTACCCTGGTGGATAATTTTTCCGATGTCCTTTTGCCAGGGAATCAAACAGTCATCCGGCCCCCCCTTGCTAAAGAAGACATAATTCCCCAAAACACGTTGCTGGCTGAGCATGGTCTTTCCCTTCTGGTGAATGTTCGGGCAAAGGAAGAGACTCATTCTATCGTACTTGATGCAGGCTATACAAATGTTGCCGTTCCCTACAACCTTGAATATCTGGGGCTGTCGTTAGAAGATGTTGAGGCAATTGTTCTCAGCCACGGCCATATGGATCATGTTGGGGCGTTAAAGGAAGTTATTGATTTAGCAGGATCGGGAACAAAACTCATCTTTCATCCGGACGCTTTTTTGCCCCGCTCTATTCGATTTCCTTCAGATCAACAGGTGTTTTTACCTGAATTTCCCTCTTTAGATACGCTTAAAGAGTGGGGGGCAGATGTGATGGAAAACAAAGACCCGCTCCTGTTGGGCCAGGATTGTATCCTGGTTACCGGTGAAGTCCCCCGAACCACCTCATTTGAAAAAGGGATGCCAGGGGCTCTGATAAAGCGCAATGGCAAGTTTATTTCAGATACATTCAAGGATGACCAGTCTTTGGTCATAAATCTCGGTCCAAAGGGACTGGTGGTGATTTCCGGATGTGCCCATGCCGGTATCATGAATTCTGTTTTATATGCCAGCCAAATAACCGGTCAAAAAAAGATTTGTGCTGTCATTGGCGGTTTTCATTTGAGTGGACCAGTTATGGAGCCTTCGATTGAACCCACCATTGAAGAAATGAAAAAAATGGATTTGCAACTGATTTCGCCAATGCATTGTACCGGGTTCAAAGCAATTGCACGGTTTGCCGAGGAAATGCCCGAGGCTTTTGTCCTCAACAGTGTCGGCAGCCGGATCGTGCTTTAGCGAACGAGTGTATTGATAAAATAAATATTAAGAGATTTAACAGCTCCGATCTATTTTAATCATTGATTCCGTTTGAGAAAGACAAACTACGGTCGTGTGTCATCTCCGATAAAGCCAATTCGTTTGTGTACGAAGTTTTTGATACCCCATTGCCCAGAGTAAATATTTGTTTCAACGAAAAGCAAGGTCTTATCCCTCGAACATCAGGGTTTCAAATTCCAAGCCTGTTCTATTCGCAAACTCACCATGTTTTATCTCTATTTTGCAGGGATCCACACAAATGGATATGAATGTCCAATTTTATCTTTATCTCCTTTTCCATGGAAAAAACATATTGTAACGGTGAGATAAATATTACTATAAAATAGCTTCGAGGCTCAAGTTGTTTCCGCTTTAAATGAGTAAGCTTCACCGAGTGTTAGAAATCGCTAACAAAGAACTTAAGTGCAATATGGTCAATTTGTTGCACCAGTTCTCATACTAAAAGCAATTGTTATAAAGTCAGTCTGTTCTTTGTTTAAGACTTCTTGTATACGAGTTTTTCATCATTTAAAACGAAATTTATTTTTGAGAAACTGTATAGTCAATCCGGATAAGGAAAAAACGGTGGAAGAAGCCTTTAAAATGATTCGTCGCCTTTCGCAAAGGCTGCGGGAAAAGCATCGGCTGGCTGGATAATGCCTGAGCTTTTTACGGACAGTGACGGAATCTTGGTTTTTAATTGCAATATTTCCTTGATTTATCAATTAGCTACCTTTAAACTCATTGGCAGCATTAAGGAAGTGGCTCGACCAATCAACCCATGAGAAAAATAAATGAGACACCATGCGATATTATCCTGTCAGCCTTGATATAAAAAATCGAAAATGCTTAGTGGTCGGGGGCGGAGCTGTCGGCACCCGGAAGGTCCGCAAACTGGTGGAATGTGGCGCAAAAGTGACTGTTGTAAGCCCTCATGTTAAAGAAAAATTGCTTGAGCTCGCCGGCAGCCATTCAATAGTTTTAAAAAAGAGGGCTTACCGAGCGACTGATCTTGACGGCATGTTTCTGGTGATGGGTACCACCGATGATGAAGCCTTAAACCGTAAAATCAGCGAAGCGGCAGAGAAGCGTAATATACTGTGCAACATCGCAGATTGCCCTCAAGTTTGTAATTTTATCCTGCCCTCCATCGTTCACCGGGGGGATTTGACCATCAGCATCTCAACTTCCGGAAAAAGTCCGGCGTTAGCAAAGAAATTGCGTCTGGAACTTGAAGGACAATTTGGGAGTGAGTATGCGGAGTTACTCTGCTTGATGGGGGCGATACGAAAAAATCTGTTAAGCCAAAAACACCAACCAGAGGCGCATAAACGACTTTTTGAACAGCTTATCGGCAGAGGTCTCCTTAATATGATCCGCGACAGGCGAAAAGATGAAATTGATTCTTTGCTGCGCGAGGTTCTTGGAGAAGGGTTTGAGTTTGATCTGCTGATGGAAACCGGAATATAGTGGGATCAATGGAAATTGTAACAATCATTTTTATCTTGTTGTACATGCTAAGTGCGGCAACATATTTGGCATATCTTTTCTTGCAGAAAGACTATCTGCAAAGGACGGGATTTATTATTCTGCTGGTCGGGTTTTTCTTCCATACGGCCATCATTGCCTCCGGATTTATAAAAACAGGTCATTTTCCTGCGCATAATCTTCGGGAAACTCTCATGGTGGCTGGATGCGCCATTGCAGGGGTCTTTTTAATCATCCAGTATAAATTCAAGCTTAAAATTCTGGGAGTATTCGCTGCGCCGCTGATAGTTCTGGTGGTCATGGGTGCCTATTTATTGCCCGGTGAGCCTGCTCAGCCGACCAATATCTTTAAAAATTTCTGGCTGATCTCCCATATTATCACCATTTTTATCGGGGAGGCTTCGTTTGCGCTGGCTTGCTTGGTTGGAATTTTATATCTAATGCAGGAGCACGCCATAAAGACTAAAACTCACGGATTTTTTTATCGGCGACTTCCTTCACTTGAGCTGCTGGATACCACCGGATATGCCTGTATCGTGGTCGGTTTTACCCTGCTCACCATTGGGCTGATTACCGGTTTGGTGTATGCCAAAGCGGTGTGGGGTAGATTCTGGAACTGGGACCCGAAAGAAGTATGGTCCGGCATCACCTGGCTTCTGTATGCCGCCCTTCTCCATGAACGCCTGGTAGTTGGATGGCGGGGGCGAAAAGCAGCCATTATGGCCATTGTCGGTTTTGCAGTCCTGTTGTTTACTTTTTTTGGTGTCAACTTTTTACTAAAAGGGCACCATGGCGTATTTACAAGATTTTAAACCAACCCGGATAAAGCGGGAAAAAGGATTTTTATCACCCAAAAGCGAAAAAGGGAAAGCACGAAAGTTAATTTTATTTTTTGCCTGTTTTGGCGATTGTTTTTATTTTTAACCATATAGAACAAAAAGTTAGCAATTCAGTAATTTCGCTGGATGCTCGAAATAAAGTTATGGCGGATATCATACTGCTTGGAATAAACCACCAAACAGCAAGTGTAGATCTGAGGGAATGTCTGGCATTCTCAGCAGAAGAGACCGCTGAAGGGCTGGTATCGCTTCATAATAATCCGTTTATTAAGGAGGCTTTAATCTTTTCCACCTGCAATCGGGTTGAGGTGTTGTTTGTAACTGAAAACAGGACCAAAGGTACTGATGCGGCAAAGGAGTTCATTGCTGAATTTAAAAAAGTTCCTGTTAGCCAATTTGAGGATGCGCTGTATGTGCATGAAGGTGATGAAGCGGTCAGGCATATTTTCCGAGTCGCTTCAAGTCTTGACTCCATGATGGTGGGTGAGCCACAGATTCTGGGGCAGGTAAAAGAAGCATATCGGAAGGCCACATTGAAAAAAACGTCCGGTGTTATTTTAAATCGTTTGTTGCATCGAACTTTTTTTGTGGCAAAAAAAGTTCGAAGTGAAACCGGAATAGGAGATCACGCCGTATCGATAAGTTATGCGGCCATTGAACTTGGGCGAAAGATATTCGGCACCCTTGAAAGCAAAAAGGTTCTTTTGATCGGTGCAGGTGAAATGGCGGAACTCGCGGTTGAACACCTGATTCGAAACAGAGCCGGTGAGATTTTTGTAGCAAACAGAACCTTTGAACGGGGCGTTGAACTGGCCAAAAAATTTAACGGTCAGGCGATCAAGTTTAAAGAGCTCACCCATTATTTAAAGGAAGTGGATATCATTATCAGCTCAACCGGTTCTTCAAATTTTATCTTAAGACCCGACCAGGTAAAAGGAACCATGCGCAACAGGCGCAACCGGCCCCTTTTCTTCATAGATATTGCAGTTCCCAGGGATATTGATCCCGGCATAAACCGGCTGAACAACTCTTATGTGTATGATATTGATGATTTAAAAAGTGTGGTTGATGAAAATTTAGGAGATAGAAAAGCAGAGGCCATCAAAGGGGAAAGAATCGTGGATGAAGCCGTCATCCGTTTTCGGGAGTGGTATGACAATCTCGATGTGGTTCCGACCATTGTTGCTCTGCGAAGCAAGCTCGAAACCATTGCAAAAACGGAGATAGAAAAAACAATGCAGCTGAATTTTGTTTCAGGTGCTGATTCGCAGGCCATTCAGAGGATGACAGACGCAATTGTCAATAAATTTTTACACGATCCCACCCTTGTTTTAAAAGGCAATGGCTTTCACCGGGATAAGTCGGTTTATTTGGATGTGGCCAGGAAGTTGTTCAGGTTGGACAAATAAAACGCTTGTTTATAAAAAATTGAAATCAGATTTATAAGATCTGTTCGGAGGTATATTTTGAAAAAAATAGCATTTCTTTTTCCGGGACAGGGTTCCCAGTCGGTGGGAATGGGGCTCGACTTATATCAGGAGTATGATTTTGTCAGAGAACTTTTTGATATGGCCGAAGAGACGTGCAGGATAAATATCTCGAAACTTTGCTTTAAAGGACCCATGGAAGATCTTACCATGACGGTAAACCTTCAGCCGGCGGTCACAGTGGTAAATCTTGCATTTCTTGCTGCCATTAAAAAAGAAGGATTAAAACCTTATGTTTCAGCCGGTCACAGTCTCGGCGAATACAGCGCCCTTTGTACGTCAGGTATCGTTTCAAATCAGGATACAGTTGCCCTGGTCTATAAGCGGGGGGAATTAATGCACGATGAATCGATAAAACATGCCGGGGCCATGCATGCTGTTATCGGCCTGCCCATTGAAAAGGTGGACGAAATTGTTCAAGATGTTCAACAGGATGGTGTGGTGTCGGTGGCGAACCATAATACCGAGCTGCAGATTGTCATTACCGGCGCTCCTGAACCGGTAAAAAAGGTGTCTTCCCTGGCCGCCTCACAGGGCGCTAAATCGATCCCTTTAAAAGTAAGCGGTGCCTGGCATAGTGAATTAATAAAAGGAGCGGAGGAAAAGTTCAGGGAGTTTATCGATCCGTTTGCCTTCAATCAGCCGGAGAAACCGGTTATTTTCAACGTCACGGCAGATTATGAGGAAGATCCCGCCCAAATCAAATCGATTATGGCAAAACAGCTTGTCAGTCCGGTTCGATGGTATGATTCCATGCGAAAGCTTATTGAAGAAGAGATCGACATTTTCGTGGAGGTGGGTCCGGGGAGAGTCCTTAGTGGCTTAAGCAGAAAGATTCTTCCAAAGGAGTACGGGGGAAAAATTTATTCAGTAAATAATATGAAAACCCTGGAGCAATTTTTAACCGATGCGGGTTAATCAATGTAATTTTAAGATCTATTGGTAAGGTATACACCTGAACAAACAAATACGGTTCCGATGAAAAGGGACAGCGTAATTGGCTCTTTTAAAATTAGAAAGGCAAGTATGATCGCGGTGACAGGCACAAAATTGATGAAAAGGCTTGCTCTGGTGGGGCCGATTTTTTTAATTCCTTCATAGTACCATACAAAACCAACAACGGTACCGAAGAATCCCAGGTAAAATATGCTTACCCATTCGCTGACCATATAATGCCTCATATCGCTTAGCATTCCTTCAAACAGGGCAGGGACAAACAGGCAGGCCGTACCGATGATTGCGGAGTATGTCACGGAAACAAGGGGCGAAAGGGCGTTCATCACGGCTTTTCCAATCAAAGAATAACAAACCCAGCTGGCAACACAGCAGAAAATATACAACTCTCCCAAACCCAGACCGCTGCTCAGGATAGCGTTGAGGTTACCCTTTGATATAACAATCACTGCGCCGGTAACCGAAATCAGCACTCCGATGAATTTAGGCAGGGTCAGCTTTTCCCTGAAAATAAGCGCAGCAAAGATGGTTATGAATATGGGATTATTGGCGATAATAATGGAAGCGCGACCCGCGTCAATTAGCCTCAGTCCTTTAAAAAAAAAGACGTTATAGGAGAACACACCTGTAAGCCCCAGGAGAATGACGGGGAAGATCTGTTTCCTGTGCATTCCAGGTAAACGCCCGTCCATTTTCCAGGTTATTATTAAAAGAAAGCATGATGCAGTCAAAAACCGCAGAAAGGAAGCTGAAAACGGGCCTACGTTTTGCGCCAGGACTTTGCCGGCGATAAACGTCCCGCCCCAGAAAGCAGCGGTTAAAAACAGCTTTATATATATAATCATTTTATTTTCCTGTTTGTACAATAAGTGCCGGACTCACCTAACACAAATTACAACCACCTTCAAGAATTACTCAAATTAGGGAGATATGGATATATTTTATTGGTAAATATTTTAAAAATAATTGAGAGGTCGGGGAGTTTATCAATCACTGCTCTGTTCGTCTGGGGGAGTCCCTATTCGGCCGTATCAGCCTTAACAACCATATCGAGGAGTTAACGTACGGCAGCTATCTCGCTGAAAATTAGATTTGAGCCAGCCCCAGTAGACAGATTCCCACGCAGGCAATGATCGTCTCTACCTGTATGTGCATTGCAGTCGATAGGGGGCGTGTACAGGGCTCTACAATCATTTGTTAAGGCTGATACGGCCGAATAGGGACTCCTCCAGACGAACTTTTGACAATCATTAAAACGCAAACGGTTCACTCAAAAAAAACTTTGAGGAGGAAACTCCCCGACCCCTTAAATAATTATCATTGCTCATGAAATTGGAGAAAGACGTTATGAAATGGACTTCGCAGGCCGAAGCGGCGGTAAAAAAGGTACCTTTTTTTGTAAGAAAAAAAGTACGTGCACGTATTGAAAGAGAAGCCGCCCAGGCGGGTAAAAAAACGGTATCGCTTGCGGATGTTAAGGCTACCCAGGCGCGTTTTCTATCCAATATAAGTTCGGAAATAAAGGGGTATCAGCTCGATACCTGTTTTGGGGCAAGCGGCTGCCCAAACCGGGCAAATAAGGGAGACAAGTTGCTGAAACGGATTGAAGCGCTTGTTAAAGAAGAAGACTTGCTCGGTTTTCTAAAACAACAGGTTAAGGGAGATCTTAAGTTTCACCACGAGTTCAGGATAACCCTGGCTGATTGCCCCAATGCCTGTTCCCAGCCGCAAATTAAAGATATTGGAATTATTGGAGCCAGCCAGCCTGTTTTGACGGATGAGGCTTGCACCTTGTGCGAGGCATGTGTCGATGCGTGCCGGGAAAATGCCATTACATTGCAAAAGGAAAACAACAGGCCGGATATTGATGATGATCGGTGCCTGGCATGTGGCAAATGCATGGAGGCTTGTCCCACCGGGACCATTTCAACAGGTAAAATCGGCTTTAAGGTGCAGCTCGGTGGAAAGCTGGGCAGGCACCCGCAACTTGCAAAACAACTGCCCGGAATTTATAGTGAAGACGAAGTACTCGATATCATAAAGAACTGTATCATTTTCTATAAGGGTCATAGCAAACAAGGTCAAAGGTTTGCTGAAATATTTTCGTCTTCAGATTTTGAAAATTTTTCTAAACGTTATGGCACTTAATTTGTACCTTCGTATAATTTCTTCCCGCCACATCGTTCAATATGATTAATTAAAGAAAAAGGGAAAATTGATCTTTTGCCAAGCGTACAATACAGTAACCGCCCGTACGAGTTTTAATCCGGTGGCTGATCGGATTTTGTTGCGGCCTCCGTCCTGACTGCATATCCATTTGCCTTAAAAGCCCTGACTGCGTGATCTAAAGAATGATGTTTTACCAGTATGTAATCCGTATCATAGGTTGATATGGCAAAAATGCTGATGTTGCTTTCAGCTAAAACTTGGGAAATGCCGGCAAGAATACCGGTAAGGCCAAAATCAAGGGGGCCGTCCACTTGTATGCATGCCCATCCTTTTTCCTCATGGTCGCTTCTAATGGAAAGGCGTGTTTCACATACGATTGAAAGTTCCTCATCTGTTCGGCAAATTTGATAGAATTTGCTCTCATGAATCGTATCAGGTATCTTTGTGGAGGGATGCAGCTTATGGATAGAAAACTCACCCGTTAATACAGTTAATGATATTTTATCCATATCAACCTTATCATGCACGCCGAGAACACTCAGCCGCAAATAAAATTTCTTCTTTTATATGTTTTAGTGAAACTTTGCAGAATCAAATCTGCATCTATCAGAGCTGCATGACTTGATCAGATCCGATGATTTACTCTGATGATCGCGCTTTAGATGAAAATTCAGCCATGAGGAGGTGTGATCCAGTTCCCACATTCTTGGCGGGATGCATTCATTTGTCATAACATCGGTTTGATTTACAGATACCAGGCGATGATATGCTTTTTCCCAGACACATCTTCTGTCAGGAAACACTTCACACATTCCGTTTTTACTCCCCCCGCATGCTCCGTTTCTGGTATGCTTGGGGCATCCGGATTCAGGACATTGAAAAGCAAGGTGCTGGATACCACAATCGCCGCATTTTTGACAGGAAAGCAGCAATCCTTTGACAGGGTCTTCAAGTAGAATTTTCAACCATCGGCCAAGGCCCCTTTTGTCAATCCATTCGGCTACCATTCGACATAAAGGCGCAACAGGAGAATCAAAACTAAAAAATATATCATGCCCTTTTTTTAGAAAGCGAAATTTAAGTTTTTCTAATATTGAAAGTTTTTTTTCAGAAGATGAAAAGGATTTATGATTTAAATTATCAGAAAAAGCATAATATGTTTTTGAACCGGAAAAATTAAAGTCATCAAAAAAATCTTCCCCGGTTTTCTCTATCTCATCCATACGATCGAGTATATTGGCAACTGTTTTATAACTCCTTTGCACACCTCCAATATGTATGCCCCGATAACCGAGCTTTTTAAGAGTAACAGCAAGTTTCGCAGTCCGTTCCACGGCAAGCCTTAATCCATGTTTTTTGTCTTTCCATTCATTCTGCACCTGGTAAAATAGATGGTCTGCCACAACCGCGCCGGGCACCAGGCCTTTGTTCATTGCCCTGGCCGCTTTAGGGCTTAGGAGATAAACCGAACCAAGCACAGGAATGCTTAGATTCATATTTTTAATAATTAGAGTCAGCTCTTCATATTTGCGGGAATCATACCCCAGCTGGGTTATCACAAAAGAGGCTCCGGCGTTTACCTTGCGGCACAGCTTTGCATATTGTGCAAAACCTTCACTCTCTGTGGCCTTAAATGGTGAAACCGCACAGCCGGTAAAAAATTCATCAGGATCGCCTGATTCATAAAGCCGCCTGCTCAGCATTGAAAGCATGCAGGTAAGACTAACGGAATCAAGGTCATACACAGGCGCTCCCTGACCACCAAAGCCTTTGCCGGGATAATCACCCGTCAGCGCAAGGATGTTTTTCATTCCCATCCTTGAAAGTTGAAGTGCCCTGCTTTCCAGTCCAATGCGGTTCATATCACGGCAGGTAAAATGAACAATTACGTCCATTCCAAGGCTAAAAATATCACGCCCGAGAACATCCGGGCTAAGGGATGGATTTCCACCAGGATTATCTGTTATGGAAACAGCGGATATTCGACCGTCTGCAAAAGCATCCTTTGCAATGGCAAGTATTTTATCAACTGACTTTCCAAAAGAAGTTCTCCTTGGAACAAGTTCCAGCGTTACGACAAAACGGTCAGGGTCATTAATATCATGTTGAAAAATTCTTAACATAAGAAATAAATTTCAATTCATATTGATTTTCTTTGTCCTGCTCACGACCTCAATGAACTTGACTTAAATCCAATTTGGTATATTACTTCTAATATCTCATAAATGAGTCATACTATTTATATCCAAATATACAATCTGGCTCACTTAGTCAAGGAAAGGAAACCACCCGATGCCGTTAGCTTTCAATTCGCTCAGTCACGGAACTATCGCTTTTGGATTCTTCAACATCGATTCCGATATGCTGCTTTGTGACCACTACTTTTTATTTGCCACCGATTTTTGCAACTATATGGGAAGTCTTGCTGAAAACGCAGGTAAGGAGTCTTATCAGGCACTTTGGCGGGTTTATTTTATCAAATCACCGGAAGATATCGGGGACCTGATGGGGGCTATTCATGGGAATCATTTAAGCGGGTTTATGGGTGAAATCTATCGCCGCTTTCCGTTTCCTGAAGGGCCTGAGGATTTCAAACAAAAACCTGAAGGATTTCAAACCCAACCACAGGTTTCTGAAATGATAGCAAACTACGCTAAGCCTCAGGAAATTTCATTTACTGTATCACACCATGGCAGCGAAATTGAACTTGGTGTCTATCGCTTTACCCGCATTGGATTTCAGCAATTATTAATATATGTCTGGCAAGGCGGTTATCCTCGCTGGAAAGATGAAATCAGGCCGGGTTACGTGGCGGAAATGAGAGACAAGATATTGAAAAATTGCAAAGGAGTATTCGAAAATATAATCTTTGAGGATTAAAAATCGAGCACTAAGATTTAAATCATGCGGATAGCAGTTTGTTTACACTTGGGAAGGAATCCATATTTGTATGGGGTAGAAAAAGAGCGGATGTAAACTCATCCATGAACTTGCTGTTGCTGGAAAAGTCGATATACGTCATGTTATTTGAGATGCTCCTGGCTTCTTTGCGATAATCGTCTGACAGAAGCGCCATGTATGCACCTGCAATGGAACTGTTGCCAAGATAGGAAAATTTGTCACGGTCTATATCCGGCAACAGACCGATGGTGATGGCCCTTTCAATATTTAGGTACTGTCCGAACCCGCCGGTGATGATGACCCTGTCTACCATGGAAAAATCCAATCCCGCCTCGTTAAGCAGCACGGAGAAGCCGGCATATACCGCTCCTTTACTCAAAACAAGACTGTTTATATCCGTTTCGGTAAATACGATGTCTTCATCCATCGCAGTGTTTTTGGCAAATTCAAGGATATAAGATCCTTCACCTTTATACTTCTCCATTCTTGGATGATCGGATGTGAGCATGAACTTTCCGTTGGGGCCGATAATGTCGGTTTTAAGCATTTCGGAGATCAGGTCAATCATCCCTGAACCGCAAATACCACGTGGAAGGATATCTCCCACGGTGGAAATTTCCGGTTCCAGCGTTTCCGGATGTATGGAAACCTTTTCGATGGCTCCTTCTTCAGCACGCATCCCCCATCGGATTCCGCCGCCTTCAAATGCCGGGCCTGCCGAGCATGAGGCGGTCATCAGCCAGTCCTTATTGCCCAGAACAATTTCACCGTTGGTGCCCACATCAATAAAAAGCGTTAAAGGCTCTTCTCGGTGAAATCCTGTATATAAAAGACCGGATACGATATCGCCGCCAACATAACTGGCGGGTCCCGGTATAACAAAAACGGCAGCAACAGGGTTGGCCTTGATACCGATGTTTCCTGCTTTTAAAATGGGGAATTCCGAAACTGAAGGAATATAAGGTTCGCGCCGGATATATTTCGGCTCGATGCCAAGAAGGAGATGGGTCATGGTGGTGTTGCCGGAAATGACCACATTTTCGATCTGTTTGAAATCGTCTTCCAGGCTGCTGGTTGCTTCACTGATAAGATTATTGATGGTGATAAGGGACATACCGCTTAATTTCTTCACCCCGTCTTTTTCAGCACAGACGATGCGGTTGATTACATCGTCTCCGCAGGTTGCCTGGCGGTTATGACCGGAGGTGGCAGAAAGAATGGTTCCGTCAGTCATATCTACGATGTAAACCACGATCGATGTGGTTCCAAGATCGATTGCCAGCCCAAGAGGTCTCTTTGAGCCGTTTCCAGGGGCAACTCTTAATACTTCGGATGAGCATTTTTTATGAAGCACGGAAGCGGAAACCTTCCAGTCGTCTTCCCTCATTGTTGACGCCAGTTGCCGCATCACTTTCAGTCCCACACTTAAACGGCTGACATCGCAGCCTGCTTTTTTTAAGCCGCGGGTAAGCCGGTCTAGATCGCTGACGGAATCTTCCAGGGTAGGTTGATCAAGCTCCAGCGGAAAGTTTTCCAACATCGGCTCGATCTTGGTCACCAGCCCTTTAAGCTTCTTGGTTGCATCTTTTCCCATGCCGGCAACTTTTAGTTTCTTTTGTATGGACTCCTCGGGAACGGTTGCGATAATATTCCCTTTGATTTCGGTTAAACAGGCAAGGACATAATTTTTATCTTTTTCCGTATCACTCAGCAAAGGTGTGTCATCGGTTTCAAACGGTCCTGATTTTATGATCAGTTTACATTTTCCACAGGCCCCTTTTCCGTTACATGAGGCATTAATGTGTATATCCGCTTTTCGGGCAGCCTCCAGCAGGGATGATCCGTTTGGCACGGTTATTTCTTTTTTGTCCGATTCAAACAGAACAGTGGCTGTTTCGATCTCTTCTGCCACCTTTTTTTCTTCTCCAGCCCAACCTTCCACACCTTTTTTAGATAGAAAGTTAATGGGGCAGGAAGAACGATATTTACAGTAAATTTCCGGATCGCGGCATTTAATACATTCCTCACACATATAAACGTTGTGCTTCATGCATAAATAATTTGTTTCCCTGTCAGGATGGTTTACACATTTTCCCATTCAGATGATCTCCAGCTTGTCTATTCCTTCATTTCGAAATCTGTGCTTTCTATAACAAAGCGCTTTTGCCAATAAGCACCCGGTTCAAAGATAAATTTTATAAGCAAATT
The DNA here is from genome assembly GCA_034189135.1 of Thermodesulfobacteriota bacterium. NCBI lineage: Bacteria > Pseudomonadati > Thermodesulfobacteriota > Thermodesulfobacteriota bacterium. Next base: position 16,481 of record JAXHVO010000019.1, read on the forward strand.
TCAACCTTTATGTCTTAATAGCAATTTTTTCCGATTTATTCGTTTTAGGATTTTCTCGAGGACAAATTTTTCATGCGGCTGACCGCCGCTAGATTCTATCCGGCTCAGGAAAAACCTGACGGGGCACCGGCAGCGCAGCCGCTCCCTCCGGAGCTGCTGATAAAACCGGTTGAACTTAGAAGCCTTTTCACATCTTTGGCTTTGCAGTCGGGGCAGGAAACAGGTTCATCATCACTGTTGAAAACCAGTTTCTCAAAAGAGTGGCCACATTTTTCACATTTATATTCATAGATGGGCATATGATAACCTCCAAATTTGTGTTCATTTGATGTTTTTTGCCACGTTTCCTCTGTATAACGAGATCTTCGATGGGTGTGGGTGGTTTACTTTTTTCTTTTGCCTTGGCACCCTTTATTCCTTAGGTCATTAATTGTTCTCGATATAATGCTCTGCGGAAACAGCAGCGATGGCCGCATCTCCCACAGCCGTTACCACCTGTCGCAAAGGGGTGTTTCTAACATCTCCAACAGCGTATACGCCGGGTACCGATGTTTCCATATTGTAATCCGCAATAATGAAGCCGTATTTGTCCACTTTGACGGAATCTTTTAAAAACGAAGTATTCGGAAAAGTGCCCACCCAGATAAAGCATCCGGAAACAGGGAGTTCTTTATCTTCACCAGTCTTTAAATTCTTTACGGTTATTTTCTCAACATTGGTCAAGCCACCCCCGATGCCGGTTAATACCGAATCCCATAAAATCTCAATTTTATCGTTTGCCATTGCGCGTTCCTGTAGAATCTTGGTGGCCCTTAATTCATCCCTGCGATGTATTAAATAGACCTTTTTTGCAAATTTGGTTAAATAAATACTTTCCTGTACTGCCGTATCTCCACCGCCGACAGCAGCAACAACACTTTCTTTAAAAAACGGCCCATCACAGGTTGCACAAAAGGATACCCCTTTGCCGATAAAAATATCTTCACCCGGAACTCCCAGTTTTCTCGGTGAAGCACCGGTGGCAATAATAATGGAACCAGCGGTCATGGTTTTATCGCTTAGCTCTATTTTCTTTATCGGTTCAGACAGGCCGAGAGAAAGCACTTCACCGGTTTCAATGGTCAGGCCAAAGTGTTTCGCCTGTTCGGCCATTTTGGTTACCAGATCATACCCGCTGATTCCTTTGGGAAAGCCCGGGAAGTTTTCTATCCAGTCTGTTGTAAGAACCTGCCCGCCAGGTGCGGTCTTTTCCAGCAAAAGCACATTCAGTCTTGCCCGTGATGCATAAATACCTGCTGTAAGACCGGCAGGCCCTCCACCAATGATAACCAGATCATAGTCCGTTTTTTTCATTTTAATATCCTTTCTTATTTCTCTTTTAAAAAGAGAAATTAAAAATCAACCCCTCACACGCAGTAGACATATTTTAATGATAAATTGTATTAAGTCAACATTTACAACTATTCCAAAATTACAAAAATGCAAATCGACCCTGATGGAGTATTATTATAATATGAGGATACGGGCCGATTTGCATCTTGTGAGGTAGTAAAACAAACGATGGAGGTAAATGCCAAGTTAAACCCCTCGAATATAGTATAAGCAATTTTAATGCCAAAAAGGAGTTTTCATATAAAAAATCAAACGAACAGAAAAATCATGATCGATTTCTTTTTAATCATACTCTGACGTCATATGGCAAAATCTTTTGGCATAAATATTGCTGTCGTTGACTTATTCTAATATTGATTTAACTTAAGACTTAGTACAGGATGACATCAACATAATTGCTACAAACAACAACTTAAGACTTTGACAAGTGGTTTTTATGATATCACTTAACGAGACCTCTGCATAACGTCACTTTTTGCCCGATTTCTTCGTCAGGCTCAAATTTCAATCCTCGAAATATTCAATATATTCCTGTGTTTGAAATTTTCGCCTTCCTTGAACTCGAACAAAAATTACCATTTTTCAAAGGTCTCTTAACGATATCTGAATAAACTTTTTTTAAATGGAGATAAAATGAAAACCAAATTATCCAGAAGATCTTTTCTAAAGGGAACCATGGCCACGGCATGCACCCTTGCTGCAGCGGGCATCCCGGCAAGTGCTGCAGGAGCTGAAGACAAACAGCAGCTCGCCACCCTTCTCGATATTCGTAAATGTATCGGATGCGAAGCCTGTGTCGAGGCCTGTAAAGAGGTAAATGAAAAGAAATTTCCTGACCCGAAAAAACCGTTTCCTAAAATGTATCCAGATCGCGTACCGGTAATGGACTGGTCGGACAAACAGTATGTGACAGACCGTCTGACACCTTACAACTGGCTTTTTATTCAGCATGCCAATGTTAAAATCAACGGGGAAGAGACCGAACTTACGATTCCCAGGCGCTGCATGCACTGCGTGAACCCGCCCTGTGTTAAGCTGTGCCCGTGGGGATCGGCCAGGCTGCTGGAAAACGGCATATCGAGGATCGATCCTGAACTGTGTCTGGGTGGTGCCAAATGCAAAGCCGTCTGTCCCTGGGATATTCCTGAACGTCAGACCGGTGTGGGGTTGTATCTTGATATGCTTCCGTCACTGGCGGGAAACGGTGTGATGTACAAATGCGACCGGTGTTATAACAGAATTGCGGACGGAGAGTTGCCCGCCTGTATAGAAGCCTGCCCCGAAGATGTTCAGACCATCGGGCCAAGGGACGAAATCATTAAACAGGCTCATAAACTGGCCAAAGAGATCGGCGGATATATCTATGGTGAAAAAGAAAACGGTGGAACCAATACGATATACGTGTCTCCGGTTCCGTTCCAGGAACTGAACCAGGCCATTGAAAAAGGAAAGGGAAAGCCCCATCTGCAGCCGGTAAAGGATAGCATGGCCGATTCAAACAACCTTGCCGCGGCCATGATTGTCGCACCGATTGCCGGACTTGCCGCCGCTGCAGGTAAATTCTACCAAATGACCAAAACCGGTAAGTAATACCATAAGTTTCCACGGAGGAAGTCAATGAACCTTGATATAACTGCTTCAAAATTCAACCAAAATAAGATCATCCGCTACTTATACCGGGCAACCATTTTTTTTCTCGTTCTGACCGGTTTTGGGAACATGCCGATTTTCAAGCGCTATTATATTGCGGATATCCCGGGACTGGGATGGCTGGCTGAGTATTACGTCACCCTTTATATCCATTATCTGTTTGCCATACTGCTGATCGGAATCATTTCGTATATTATCATCGAATATCTGGTCCTCAGGCGAAAAAAAATAAAAATTACGCTGTCCGGTTACATCCGGGGATCAGTGGTTGCCGGGCTCCTCATCACCGGGATCCTTCTGGTGATAAGAAACCATGAGGTTTCCGGGTTTGCTCCCGGTTTTATCATTTTTTTATACCTGTGCCATCTCACCCTGGTGATGGTGCTTCTAATGACCGGGTTGGTCAGTGTTATTTTTAACAAGAAATGGTATTTTGAGGTCAGGCATTAGATGGGTTTTTAAGGGGAATTTCCCATTTTTTCATATACTTCCATATTGCAGTTCTGCTCAGCCCTGCTCTTCTTCCGACCTCGGCCTTGTTCCAATCGCACTCCTCCAAGAGGGTAAGCAGAGCCTGTTTTGACAGCTTCTTGCGTGGAACAGAGTTAGAACTTAATCTTTCGGGTATGGCCGCAGTTGAGACCGAATATTGGCTTTGACGGATTTCCACCGGCAAATCAAACGGGTTGATTCGTTCTCCGGTGCAAAGCACAAATGCATGTTCAATCGCATTCTCAATCTCCCGGACGTTTCCCGGCCAGGGATAATCCATAAGGATACGCAATGCTCCCGGAGTAGCCCCCTGGATTTTTTTACCGGTTTTACGGTTTTGCGCCTTAATGAAATGACTGATTAAAAGTGGTAGGTCTTCTTTTCGTTCTCGAACTGGCGGAAGATAAATGGGAAATACCTTGATTCTATAGTACAGGTCCTCCCGGAAATATCCTTGTCGGATGCGGCTATAAAGGTCCTGGTGGGTTGCGGTGATCACTCTGATATCGACTTTACGCTTTCGCGATTCACCCACGCGTTCGATTTCCCGTTGCTGCAAAACACGAAGAAGCTTTACCTGGATAAAGGGACTGAGTTCGCCGATTTCATCAAGAAAGATGGTTCCTCCTTGAGCTTCTTCAAAGCGCCCCAAGCGATCTCGCATGGCACCGGTATAAGCACCTTTTACATGCCCGAACAACTCGCTTTCCAGTAAGGATTCCGAAAGGGCTGAACAATTAACCGTAATAAGGGGCTTGTCCTTTCGTTCGCTGTTATAATGAATCGCACCGGCCACAAGCTCTTTGCCGGTCCCGCTTTCTCCATGTACCAGTATAGTGGCATCGCTTGATGCAGCGGCCTTGATGGCCGTAAAAACCTTGCGCATCGCCTGGCTTTTACCGATGATGTTGTCCAAACGGTGGATTTCACCCAGCCTAAGTACGGCTTCTTCTGCTTTTTTTCGCGCCTTGTTCAATTCAGTAAGATCGGTAACCGTTTCGACCACCCCGATGATACGACCGCCTTCATCCCTGACCGCACTGGCATTCTTGATCACCGGAACATCGTGTCCATCTTTATGCTGCACATGGCAATCTTTGGCCTCGGAAAATCCGTGTTCCATAATGCCGCAATTCTCGATGCCGGCAGGACATTCCTTACCAAAGCAGCGGCTGCAACGGAGAAGCTGACAGGTTTTCCCTATGGCATCCTTTGCCTTATACCCGCTGATGCGCTCCATGGATCTATTCCATGACGATATCCGTCCGTCGGCATCCATGGTAAATACCCCGTCAGCCATGGAGTCTATAATTTGATTCACGAATCTAAAATTCCAGATTTCATGGGTTTTATCTTGCATGGATATTGTCTGCCTCGAATGATTTAATAGTGAGTCATTTTTTGCAAGCGTTGGACTCACCAGCGTTACCTTAACGTTACAAAACGCTATACTTAATATAGCGTAACGTTAACTGTGTTGTCAACCGGTATCGGAAGAATGCCAAGCAAAACCCAGTTGTCTTATATAGAGGGCCATTTTGGTTTTTTATCCTGCTGTTAAAACAGCTAGTTGTAAAAACAGCTCCATTTCACTCATAAAGAAATCCAGCAGTGGCATACAATTTGTAGATATTAATGCTTAAAAGCGGAAAAAGCCGGAAGCGATGCCGGTAAAGCATGAGGATTGCATCGCAGTATATTAATTATTTTTAATATCCCCAAGAAAGGAGGTAATCATGCAAGCACTCAACTGTTGTAAAACCATGGAGGCGGAACTTACCGCATGGAAGGCCAATGTTTATGATATTGTACGCAATATTGAAAACCTTCCCGGTGGTAAAAAGGAAAAGGTTCTTCCCAATATCGAAGAACTCCATACACTCACTGCGAAGCTGGATGACCGCATTGAACAAATCCGAGCCGACTGCACCCCTGAAACCGGGATCGGCGATATCAGAGCCGAAAAGGAGCTATTCGATAAGTTATTGACAACTCTTCGCATGACAGCAGATGTGGACACGATGCAAGCAATGAACTGTTGTAAAACCATGGAGGCGGAACTTGCCGCATGGAAGGCTAATGTCTATGATATTGTACGTGGTATTGAAAAGCTGCCCGGTGGAGAAAAGGACAAAATTCTTCCCAACATCGAAGATCTCCATATGCTCATTGCGGAGATGGACGACAGGATCGACCAAATCCGGAAGAACTGCACACCTGAAACCGGCATAGCCGACATTCGAACCGAACGTAAAGCGTTTGACGACAACCTTTCCAAACTTCGGGTAAGTGCAGACGAAGCCATGCAAATCTTGGGAGCGGGGAACTTCGGTGGATAACACAATGAATGATTATTTGTTAATGTCCTAACAAAGCCCTATGGATCGTATTGATCATCTCTTTGCGACCGGCGGGCTTTGTGAGATAAAAAATTGCTCGATTTAGATTAAGTAAAGGGTAAAGCAAGTGGACCGAAATAAACCGTTAAGCCGGCAGCAGTTTAAAAAAACCATTCAAACCGGTGTAAGCCTGGTAGACTTCAACGCGCCTTGGTGTGCACCCTGCATTGCTCAAAAGCCTATCGTCGATCAGCTGGCAAAGCTCTATGATGGCAAAGCTTCAATCATAGAAATAAATGTCGATGGAAATCAGCAATCGGCCATGGATCTGGGAATTACCAGTATCCCGACATTGATCATTTATAAAAACGGTACTGAAATTGAACGCTTCATTGGTCTTCAAAAGGCTGAAGTCCTCTCCGAAGCAATTGATAAAGCCTTGGGTTAGGGTTTGAACAAAAAAGGAGGAATTTCATGGACAAAATGTTTAGCGGGTTTTCGCTGGGGAATTTAAACCTAAACAACCGATTTGTCTTTCCGCCAGTAAAAACCGCCTATGGTCACCCCAAAGGGATGGTGACCGACCGCCAGTTAACCTTTTATAAACAGATCGCATGCAACGGACCGGGGATTATTATCCTTGAACCTGCTTCGGTGACTCCTGAAGGCAGGGAGCATCCAAAACAACTCTGTGTTCATCTTAAGGAAAGTGCAACAGAACTCAAAAAAATCGTGGATATCATCCACGCAGAAAATCGTCTGGTCTGTCTTCATTTAAATCATGCCGGAGCGGCCGCCAATCCCAAGGCAACCGGTACGAAACCCAGGGCCCCTTTAGCCATTACGTGCCCCACCACAGCTCAGACTGCTGAGCCGTTGACCGAAGAAGAAATCGAATCGGTCATTGCCGGATACAAATCCGCAGCCGAAAAAGCCAAACAGGCAAACTTCGACATGATAGAAATTCAGGCCGGTCACGGCTACCTCGTCTCCCAATTTATTAATAAAAAAATAAACCAGCGAACAGATAAATATGGCCAAGATCGGCTGCTGTTTGCCAGAGAAGCTTTTGCGGCTGTTAAAGAGGGCGCACCGGAGATACCGGTGATAGTGCGAATTTCAGGCAGTGAGATGTCTCTTGAATACGGTATTGATGTAGAGGATTTAAAATCCCTGCTTTCTCTGGCCGAAAAAGAAAGGATCAGCGCAGTACATGTGGGCATGGGAAGTTCATGCTTTAGCCCGCCCTGGTATTGCCACCACGCCAGCCTTCCTGAAAAACCACAGTTGGATGCGCTTTCCTGGGTTCGTAAGCAAACATGGCTTCCCATCATCGCTGCCGGCAGAATGGGCAGGAAAGAAAAAATAACCCAAGTGCTGGATCAAGGGCTTGCCGACATGGTTGCCCTTGGCCGACCGCTTATTGCCGATCCTGACTTGATTGATAAATGGGGTAATGATCAAAATGAAAAAGTGAATTATTGCGGTTATTGCCTTCAGGGATGTCTGCATAGGCTGAAAAACGGCGAGCCACTGGGATGTAACTTAAACCCGGAAATTGGTCTGCCGGAACTTAAGCCGTCGGCCAAGCCGTTGAAGGTTCTGGTCGCCGGCGGAGGGCCCGGCGGGATGAGTGCCGCGCTTTACCTGTCGCGCAGCGGACACAAAGTGACCCTTGCTGAAAAAAGCGATAAACTGGGGGGCCAGTTTAACCTGGCCTGGAAAGCCCCCGGCAAGCAATCGATGCATGAGGGTCTGGACAAGCTGGAGTACGATGTAAATGCACAAACCGAATCCGTCATACTGAACAGGGCGGTGGATTCCAAGCTAATCGATGAACTCCATCCGGATCTTCTGGTGTGGGCAACCGGCGCTGTGCAGAATATTCCTCAAATAAAAGGGTTAAGCCACCAGTACACCATGACTGCTGTGGAATATTTTAATGGGGATAAACCGGTCAAAGGCCCGAGAGTCCTGGTGATCGGTGCTGGACGATCCGGTGTTGAAATTGCAGAAAAACTTGGAATAGATGGCTACGAAATCGTGGCCACCAAACGGACGGACCCCATCGGCAGCATGATGGAAATGATTACCAAAAAGCTGGCCATGATGCGAATTGATCAATTACCAAATGTGACCCTGATGCCGCATACCGCCGTTAAGGAGTTTCAAGCTGATAGTGTGGCCGTAGAACAAGACGGCAAGCGGTTAACGCTGGAACCTTTTCAGACGGTTATTCTTTCTTCCGGAATGCTGTCAGCCTCCGGTCCTGAGGAAGGTATCCGGAAAGCGGTTGCTGATATAGAAGTCATTGGAGATGCAAGACAGGTCCAGGATATCTTTTCAGCCGTTCACGCAGGGTACGAACTTGCTAAAAAATATGAATAGAGGAGCGTCTAAATGAATAATATATCCTTTGCAGATATCGCAGTCGTTTCCTGCGGAACATTGAGCGTTGAACTGAACCATTTAAAGGAGGAAGGCTTCCTGGATACACCATATATTTTATACACCACTCCGGGTTTGCATCAGGATATTCCTGAACTGGAACGCCAGCTGATCAACCGAGTCAACAAAGCCAGAGAAAAAACCGATAAGGTTCTGGTCGTATATGGCGGAAAGTTTTGTTATGTTAATCCGGATGAACCCACGCGTCTGATGCAAACCATCATTGAAGAGCAGGGAGCTGGGGTGGCCAGAATTCAGGCCACCCATTGCATGGATATGCTGGCCAGTGAAGAGGAAAGGGAGAAAATTACTGATGAAATTGCCGGAGGAGAACTGGTGTGGTGGATGACCCCCGGATGGGTGAAGTTTCGCAAACAGGTATTTAAAGGATGGGATAAGGGTCTTGCCAATGAAAACTTTCCCAGGCATACCGGCGGAGCCATCGTGCTGGATGGCATCGGGTATCTCGATCAGTACATGGCAGAAAAACCGGAAGAATTTTTAGAGTACTGCGACTGGATGGGAATCCCGATGCAGGCATATCCGGTGACTCTCGATCGGTTAAAATCGCTGCTTACCGAGCAGGCAGAAAAGCTGCTGAGTTAAGTAATGAGCAAAAAATATAATGAAAATTGCAATAGCCACGGATGACGGAAAGACCATTCGAAAGGGTCATTTTGGTTCAAGCCGGTATTACCAAGTGATTGAAATACTTAACGGTGAAATTACCGGCAGGGAACTGCGTACAAATCCTCATGTGGAAATTGAAAATACCACCGGACATCATGGCGAGGCCGAGAAAATCGTTGCCTTGCTAAAAGATTGCGGTCTTTTTATTGCCGGCAGCATGGGGAAAAAATCCTCCTCTGAAATTGCAGCTAAGCACATTGACTGTATTATTACTATATTTAAAACAGTTGATTTTGCAGTTTCAAAATATCTGCTGGGAGAAAACGAAGGCTTCAAATTCTATGATTCAGATTCAGAAAAATTTATTTCATGTTCGGAAAGAGAAAAAAAGATAGAGTTGCCAAAAAAGCCGCTATGAGGAGACTTTAAAAAGATATCGATTTGGGGCAAGGTGGAAAGCGGAAAAAGCATCCTGACCGGATTGCTAAACGGAGGAAAGGCAATGAAGATTGGGAACGCTTTTAATCGAATTTGTGGGCCTAAAAAAAAATGTGTTGCCGATGTACTGGAGCAAACAATCCAGTTGGCTGTTGAGATTGCCAGAGAAGGCCGTGAAGGCCGGAAAATCGGCACCCTTTTTGTCGTTTCCGATGAAAAGGAAGTTTTAAAAAGGTCACGACCTCTGATCCTCGATCCTCTTTATGGCCACCCGATAGACAGAAAAAAAATCTATGACCCCAACATGCGGGAAACGGTCAAAGAACTAGCCCAACTGGACGGTGCCTTTATTGTAAGCGGCGATGGAGTGGTAATTTCAGCTGCCCGCTATATCAACGCTTCATCCCGTCGGATTGAACTGCCGTTGGGGTTGGGAAGCCGGCATGTGGCGGCGGCTTCCATCAGCCGTGACACCCAGGCGGTGGCTGTGGTCGTATCTGAAAGCTCTGTGGTTCGCGTTTTCAACGAAGGCCAATTGATCGCCGAAATCATCCCGGAAATCTGGTTATTCGGAAATGAGGGCTTTAAAATTCCAGGACCGCATGAAGAACAGAAAATAGCTGATTTGCGTATTGTGTCGATAAAAACCGGCCAAAAATTGAAACCAGACGATATAAAAGGTTCAGCGGGTGTCGATTTTGCAAGAGATAATTGAACCGGCTGGGGAAAACCACAGATTTTTCATTGGTTATCGAGGGAGTTGGATCCATTTTATTGAAAAAGAAAGGAGAGAAATATGGCTGTTCAGGTGTTGATCAAACGAAAATTTGTAAAAGAAAAAGCTGAAGAGGTCGCCACACTCATGGTAAAATTACGATCCCTCGCCCGGGCACAACCGGGCTACATGTCCAGTGAGTCATTAAAATGCATCGAACCACCCCATGACGACGAGTACCTGATCAGATCGACCTGGCAATCTGCCGAAGACTGGAAGAAATGGCTAAATAGCAAAGACAGAAGTGCCATTCAGCAGCAGATCGATTCCATAACCCAAGAAAAAACCGAGTACAGAATTTATGAACCATTGGTAGGGGGTATCATCCCGAAAAAAAAATGAATAACACAACCAGTGCGACATAAAATAATGACAAGCCAAGTATGCACTTAGCTATGACGAACACACAACGGATAAGGTTCAAAAGTCGATGAAAACACCACCACAAAGGCATTAAAGGCGATCCAGACTTAATATATATAAAACACCCGTGCATATTGTAACCACCCATAAAGGCACTGACTTCGACGCGTTGGCATCCATCGTTGCGGCAAATTTGTTATATCCGGGCATGATAACGGTTTTGCCGGGAAGCCTCAATCCGAATGTCCATGCGTTCCTGTCGCTGCATAAAGATCTGTTTGACTTCTGCACCCCTGAAAAAATCAGCTTGGATAAAGTATCTAAACTGACTGTGGTTGATACAAACAGGTGGGACCGTCTGGATCGGCTGGATTCTCTGAAGAAAGACCCGCATCTTGAAATTATCCTGTTCGACCATCATACCCACAAGGGGGATATCAACGCGAAATGGCAGTGCCAGGAAGAGATGGGCGCAAATATTACGCTGATGCTGCGTTATATCAAGGCGCAGAAAGAGTCAATCACCCCCATTCAGGCCAGCCTTTTTCTGGCAGGTCTTTATGAAGATACCGGCAATCTCACCTTTCAATCCACAAAGGCGGAAGATGCCCATGCGGCAGGTTATTTGCTTGACAAAGGAGCGGAGCTTCAGATTGTCGGTACATTTCTCAGCCCGGCATACGGCCCAAAACAAAAAGATGTGCTGTACCGGCTGCTTAAAAATCCTTCCAGAACCACGGTGGGTGGAAATTTGTTTAGCATAAACCGCCTAAGAGTTCATGGTTACGTGAGCAATCTTGCCGTGGTGGTTCAGATGTACCGGCAAATATTGAATGTGGAAACGGCCTTCGGTATCTTTGCGCTGGATGGAAATCGCTGCCTGGTAATCGGCCGGAGTTCGTCGAGGGGTATTGATGTGGCAGCTGTCATGCGGCACATGGGGGGTGGCGGGCATCCCGGCGCAGGTTCGGCCATGCTGAAATCGACAGATCCGGCTGCTGTGGAAGATTGGATCAGGGCAATGATTGGTGAAGACCATCAAGCATCTATGAAAATTCGGGATTTGATGTCCTTTCCCGTACTGTCGTTGAATCCCGAAATGACCATGAGCCAGGCCGGAAAAGTGTTGCGGGAAAAGGGCTACAAAGGATCTCCGGTGGTCACTGGCGGAAAACTGGTCGGCATCCTTTCAAGAAGGGACTTTCAAAAAATAAAGAAAGCACCACACTTCCAATCACCGGTCAAGGCGTTCATGAGTACCCGTGTAATCACCATCCATCCGGAAGAAAGTCCGGGTCAAGCGGCCCATTTGATGATAAAAAATGATTTGGGACGGCTTCCAGTGGTGGATGAAGGTGAAATCGTCGGTATCTTCAGCCGCTCCGATGTGGTGGCGAATCTGTATGGGCTGTGCCCCCTCGGCAATTGTCTGGCCACTGGTTGTAAACAAAATATTTTTTCTTTTGACACAGCTTAAAAACGAAGGGTTGGTAAAAAACGCTTTTCAAGACTCAGCACATTTGAGGCACAAATGGACCAAATCCAGCATTCCATAGAACAGAATTGTCATATCATATTTGACAGTATCGAAGAGGGTGTCTTTACGGTTGACTTGGACTGGCGTATTACTTCGTTTAACCGGGCAGCGGAAAAAATTACCGGGGTATCGAGGGAAAAGGCCATCGGACGGCCATGTTTAGAGATTTTTTGTGCCAATGTATGCAAAACAGATTGTGTTCTTCGCAAGGTATTGAATACCAACAAACCGATTGTAAATATGCCGGTTTACATCATCCGTTCTGATGCAAAGCGTATCCCCATCAGTGTTAATGCTACCATACTAAGAGATGACAGAGGCCATATCGTTGGCGGTGTTGAGACCTTCAGGGATTTGTCTAATTTGAGTAAGTTACAAAAGTCCTTTTACAAGCATTACTCTTTTGGAAATATTGTCAGCAGGAATAAAAAGATGCTGGAGATTTTTTCAACCCTGCTTTTAATTTCTGAAAGCGATTGCACCGTGTTAATAGAAGGGGAAACCGGCACAGGAAAAGAATTGTTGGCCCGGGCGGTGCATAATAACAGCCCGCAAAAAAATGGTCCTTTTATACCGGTCAACTGCGGAGCGTTACCCAACACCCTGATAGAATCAGAACTTTTTGGATACAAGGCAGGGGCCTTTACCGATGCCAAAACAGACAAGCCGGGTCGTTTTGAACTTGCGCAAAACGGGACGATTTTCTTAGATGAGATCGGAGATATTCCCCGGTCCTTGCAAAATCGTCTGTTGCGAGTTCTGGAAGAAAATGCTTATGAGCCTTTAGGTTCCGTAAAACCTGCCAAGACCAACGCCAGAATTGTAGCCGCAACCAATCGAGAACTGGAAAAATTGGTTGAAAAAAACAAATTCAGGGAAGATCTTTATTTTCGCATTAATGTGATGAAACTGACCCTGCCTGAGCTTGCGAAACGAAAGGAGGATATTCCTCTTTTAGTGGATCATTTTATCCAGCGTTTCAATAGTGATAAAAAGAAGAATATTTTAGGTGTCTCCCATGAAGCAATGGCTGCATTAGTACTTTATGACTGGCCCGGCAACATCCGCGAGCTTGAAAATGCCATTGAACACGCTTTTGTACTTTGCAGAGAAGAGCTTATTGGCCTGCATCACTTGCCGGATGAGCTTTTATCAAAGATTAATGCAACCTTTGCTGCAACAGGGACCACCCTGAGAGAAATTGAAAAAAACGCGATTTTCCAGACGCTTCAGAGAAATAACTGGAAAAGAGCGGTCACCGCCGATGAACTCGGAATCAACAAAAACACCCTCCGCCGCAAAATCATACGCTACGGAATTGAAATGGAAAAAGAGAGGTATAAGGAATGACAAAAAGCAACAAAGAGAATAAAAGGCAAGGCTTAACCGTACTCACTCCGAAAGAGCGGTTTAATTTTGAGTGTCATCAAGGCCTAGATTGCTTTACACGGTGTTGTCGTAATATTACTATTTTTCTGACCCCCTATGATATCATTCGTATGAAAAACGCACTTAAAATAACTTCGGAAGATTTTTTAGCCCGCTATACCGATATTGTGGTCGGCGATGCAGGATTGCCGGTAGCCGTGTTGAGAATGGGCGATGACGATAAGAAAAGCTGTCCCTTTGTGGCCCCAGAGGGATGCAAAATATACCAGGATCGGCCCTGGGCCTGCAGAATATATCCACTAAAACCTGAAAGTACCGAACTAACAGAAAAATCAGGAAAAGAATATTATTCTGTTATGGATGTTCCCTTCTGCCTCGGTCTTGCTGAGGATAGAGCCATGACTGTGGAAAGATGGAAGGTCGAACAGGGGATTCCCCTTTACTTAGAGATGGAAAATCCTTTTAAGAATATCACCATGAATAAATCTCTTAGAAATAATAAAATTATCAATAAAAAGATCCAGGAGATGTATTATATGGCCTGTTATGACCTGGATCGTTTCAGGCGCTTTGTATTTGAAAGCAAGTTTTTAGCGACCTTTGAGATGGACAGGAAAACGGTGGAAAAAATAAGGCAAGATGATGTTGAACTTTATAAATTCGCTATGACATGGCTGGAATACGGTTTGCTCGGACAGCATGTGCTCAAGGTAAAACCCGCTGTCATGGAGGCCAAAAAGCAGGAGTTGAAAAACAAATGATAGATCAGCCATTGATGCAATCCATACCGGACCGAAAGTTTAGGTTTGCCTGCCATAAAGACTTGCCTTGCTTCACCAAGTGTTGTGCCAATCTTAATCTGGTGCTTACACCTTACGATGTCATTCGCCTTAAAAACAGGCTCAACCTCTCATCAGAGGCATTTTTAGAAACTTTCACCACCAGTGATATCGACCAATCCTATGGTGTTCCGGTGGTCAGGTTAAAAATGAAAGACGATGAAAGCAGAAACTGTCCGTTTGTAAGCCGGAAAGGTTGTGCGGTCTATGAAGATCGGCCCGGTGCCTGTCGGCTTTACCCGTTGGGACGTGCGGCTTTAAAAATTAGTGAAAAATATTCTGCCGGCGAGTATTACTTTGTGGTGAAAGAATCTCATTGTCTCGGATTCAACGAAGAACAGGAATGGACGGTTCAAGAATGGATCGTGGATCAAGGGGTGGATGAAGATAATGAAACAAATGAGTTGTTTATGAATATTACTGCAGGCAGGCAGGCAAAAGTCATTAAGGCGCTCAGCGACCCGCAACTACAGATGTTTTATCTGGCCTGCTACAACCTGGATGAATTCAGGCGCTTTGTATTTGAAACCACTTTTCTGGATAAGTTTGACATTGCCCCGGATGTTCTGACCCATATTCAAACAGATGATATGAAATTGATGGCATTTGCCTTTAAATGGCTTAGATTTTCTCTCTTCGGAGAAAAGACGCTTCAAATCAGGCAACATCTCCGTGTTTAAAGACGGAATTTTTATTCCTCAATAATATCATCTTTGAGGGCGTCAGAGGACCACACCGGAAGGGGCGCGCATTTACCGGTATCGGGATCTAAACGGCAGCGATACGATGCCTTTGTTGCCGTCTGTTCCCATATTTGTTCCCAACCCTGAACGAAATAGGAGCAGGCATCGTTAAAACAGACATAAAAAAATTCATTGGGCCAGGTGGAGGCAATGGGGACCTTCCATTTTTTCATCTTTTGTCCACAGTGAGGGCATCGTGGCGTTTTCGGTTGGACCATCCTAATATTTCGTTCCTTTCAATACGGAGCAACTTATTTAATTCAAAAAACATTTGCCAAAAGCAGGAAAATCTGGCTGAAATTAACATAAAAACGATAAATTTAAAACGATTTAAAAATATTAATCAAGCAGGGATTGAACATGACCAAAATCATAGAAAAAAATGACCTCCCCAACGATTACTATGAAGCCGCACTAGAAAAAGAATCGCTGGTTATGACACCTCATTGTGCATGCGGCAATGCGCTTAATGATGATTACTTTTGTGAGAAATGCCATAAAAGATGTCATTGCAACCAAATTATCTGTCATGATGAAACAACACTTGAACGGGTGAAAAGCTACGCGTGGAAATCATCTCAATTTTCCGTTTTTAAAGTCAAACTTGCCCAAGATATGTAATATGGAGCAAGCTATAAATCTTTAAGTTTTTGGATTGCTGCATCGATCATTTTTTCGCCCCCGATTCTTTCATTGGCGGCAACCATAGCAGGCAGAGCCTTTACGTTGTTGAATTTACCCAGGGCATCTCCAGCCCAATTGACGATATGAGAACTCTTATGCTCAAGAAGGCGTAAAAGCAACTCATAAGAGGCCGGGGTGCGAATATTTCCCAGCACCGATACGATTCCGGTTTTTATGGAGTCAAACTCCTGATCTCTGGCAAACGCCTCGTCAATGTCAGGTACTACGCTTTCTCCTATTTTCTCCAGATAATGAAGGCTGGCTCCTGAGGCATAGGAAAAACCAAACATGGATATGTCAATCAGAGCACCCTTGGCCCGTTCGTTTTTATAACAGGAAAGAATTTCAGGGACAAAAAGACCTGTCCAGGAGTATTTACAAGCCAAAGGCAGGATATATGGAATAACTTCAGGTCCTGTTTCCTTGAGCCTATCCAGTGTTTTCCCCAGTTTATCACGCCGCAGTTCAAGGCCATTGGAGTGCTTCTGGGGGAATTGGTTGGTATCATCAGCCGTTTGGAGGTTTTTGACCAGTGTGATTATTTTCGGATTTTCCGGCTCAGGATACTGCGCCTTATAATCTTTTGCCTTGAGCGCAATCCAGTATTTTTGCAGCCAGGTGAGGGGAGGATAGTAGTAGGACAATGCAGGCCTGTCTATTTCAGCATCGCGATAACGCCCGTGTTCGATAAAATACGCTTTTTCCGATCTGGAAACAACCAATCGATGACTGCAGATTTTAATCGCTTCCTCGCACTCACCGGAATATAAGTGACCCGTTGCCACGATGTCGTGAAGTCTGTCCTCATTGGGGTAACGCTTGAGCAAATTTAATGCAGAATGTATGGCTTTGGAATATTGGTGTGAACCCAGCAGGGAAAAAGCCTTTTCTATATGCCGGATCAGTTGTTCCTGTTCTTTTTCCTTTTCCTGAAGATCTTTTTTTTGTTCCATCTGATTCATGCGCTTTGCCGCCTCATGTTTTTCCAGACAGCAATGTTTGTATTTTTTCCCCGATCCGCACGGACAGGATTCATTCCTGCCGATTTTATCCGATTTTACATCGGTAAGTTCGACCCTTTTGCGTTCAGCCTGAGACAGCAAATCATCACGCATCTGAAACAGTTGTTCCCTGGTTATTCCAGCTTTTAAAGCGATAGTCTCCGGATTGCCCCCCTGAAGAAGTTGCAATACAGGATCAAGCTCTGCTTCTGTCATGGCTTCAAATTGTAACTTATTGGAAATGCTCATAAAATATTTCTTTTCAATAATTGGCAGCCGCACAAGGGTGCCAACTCATACGGCTGCCAATGGAGGATACCTGTATGGCATTACACAGGTATCAGACCAACAACGTTTCTATGTTAACAGATGCTCCATCTCACATTCCTGAATTTTTTCTCAAAAGTCCGGAAATTTTCAGGATTAAGGATATGCATTCCATGTTGATCAAACTTTAATAACCGATAAGAATCTATTTCTTCTTGTTCATCCACGATCTCATCGCACAGGGCGACCAGACTATCTACTGCATCCACATGAGTTTCAACGGTCGCCCGAACAATAGACATATTCGAATTTTCCGGGTCTTTTTTAAAGCCGGCCAATATTACCTCTGTCTTTCGATCATCGTTAACCGGTATGGGGAAAACCGCAACATAGATTTCTGTCACCCGCTCAATCATATCTTTTTTATCAAAATCTATCATTTCAGCACTCCTTTAATTGGGCGGAAACATCAACTACTGGACTGGAAACGGAATGAACCCCCAGGTTTGCAATTTTCCGGGCACCTGGGGGCTTGTTAGAAAGCTTACATGCCTACCACCTCTTTAATGTCCACCAGGTGCATTAATGGTCTTGTCAGCATGGTAAACTCATCTTTTTCCGCATCGTAAACAGAGTTGACAAACACCTTTCCCCATTTATCTTCATCCATCTTTTTGAAATCCGAACGGTAGTAGTACCCGGGCCATCTGGTTTCCTCGCGGAACAGTTTATGTCGGGTATGGGCTTCGGCAATCTGAACCCGGTGAATATTTTCCCAGCACCGCATCAGTTCATGGAGATTCCGGGCAGCAAGCTTGGAAAGATCCTCTTTGAGGAGTTTCAGCAGATCCAGAGCAATGTTCAGTGTAATCGCGCTGCAGGTATACTGAGTACCCCAGCCGGCTACATATTCATCCATGATCTTGTTGAGCCGGAAGATGGCCATTTTAGGAGTAATATAATTTGGATTGACCTCTTCCACCGGCAGATCATATTTTCGGGTAGCCGTACCCAGGGTGGTGTAAGCGGTATGCTCTTCATAGTGCTTAAGCGGGAGCACAAGCTGTTCTTTGAGCTTATCCACCTCTGCGGAATCAAATTCAGGCATTTCAGGGTTATCCACACAGTACTTTATCGCTGCTTTTGCTGCGATCCGCCCCTCGGTAAAAGAACCCGAAGAGAACTTGTGGCTTGACAGTCCGACCCCGTCACCGGCTGCAAACAGACCTTTAACCGTAGTCATACGGTTATACCCCCAGAAATACTCATTCTTGGATTCTTCGGTCTGGATATCTTCAGGGCCACTGCACCATGCACCGGATGCTCCGGAGTGGGAGCCGATAAAATAAGGCTCGGATGGCTGGATTTCGGAGGGTCCCTCCTCGGGAAAGACATCTTTTGCCGCCCACAGAACCGCCTGGCTGATGGTCATGTCGAGAAAATCCTCCCATGCCTCGGCCTCAAGCTTTTTTATTTCCTTTTTATACGCTTTTTCATCAGGCGCTTCATCCGCAATCTTTTTAATGGCCTTATCCGTATGAATTAAAATGGGGCCATCACCTTTCTGGTACATTTCAATCATCATCAGGTGGTTCCTGAGACAGGTGGGGATCGGTTTCACTTCCCCATAGGGTGGCCAGTTGTGAAGTTCGCCCCCTTCAGCCAAACCTTCAGCCATGTAGTTGAAACCGTTGGCAGAAGTCGCTGCCGCCTTAAACAGCAAGAACCATGCCCCAACCGGACCATATGCATCCTTGTATCTTCCCGGTATAAAAACCACTTCCTGAGAAGTCATTTCGGCGCCGGCAGTGGTGGTCAGGTAGGAGGTTGATCCTGCGTTCCAGGGTGGATACCAAGCTCTGCCCAAGCCTTCTCCGGTTGACCGTGGTTTGAAAACGTGAACGGCACCGCCTGCACAGGCAATGCAGGCCTTAAATTTAAATACATAGATTTCGGGATCTCTCACGCTAAACCCGATGGCGCCTGCCACTTTAGTTTTATCGTTTTTGTCGAGTAAAAGTCGAACCACAAATACGCGTTCGACAATATTGTCAATACCAACCGCATTCTTCCCGGCTTCCGCAACGATGGCCTTATAAGATTCGCCGTTGATCATAAGTTGCCACCGGCCTTCATGAACATAATTGCCTTCTCCATCTTTCCAGATGGGAAGTCCGTACCCTTCAAACATGTGGACTGTTCCATTGACGTGTCTGGAAATATCCATGACCAGGTCGTCCCGGCAAAGGCCCATCAGGTCTTGCCTGACATAGCTGAGGTAATCGGGGGGAGAATTTTCACCCTGATATTGATTAATGGCTGAAAGTCCCATTCCCACAGCACCGCTTCGTTCCATAGCCGCTTTGTCCACCACGGTGACTTTCAAATTATTTTCTTTGGCCCAATGTGCACCTTCCACGCATGCACCGCATCCTGCCATTCCTGGACCGATAATCAATAAATCAGTCGTCACCTCGATCGTTTTGAATTCTTGCATAACGCGTCACCTCCTTTAATCTCCAAGTGTCCAGAGTTTATCCTCTTTCAATGATGCCGGTTCCGTGAACAGGAGCTGATCATCCAAAGTTCCCGGTCCTATGCCAAATCCGCCGTCCGGTTTAGCTTCCCCTTCCGGTGTGGTTCTGATGGGAAACTTGAACCGTTTAATCGTACCTCCGCGGAATTTGACGGTCCACATGATATCTTCTGAACCCCTCATGGGGACAACGCTTGCACCCAGTGGAGTAAAATCAGCATAACCCCTTACCTCAACCGCCTGGGTGGGGCATATTTTTACACAATTATAACATTCCCAGCACATATCCGGCTCGGAATTATACGCTTTCATTCTATCTGCATCCAGCACCATTAGATCGTTAGGGCAAATGTACATGCATGCAGTTTTGTCCCCTCCCTTACATCCATCGCATTTTTCATCAATGACAAAACTAGGCATTGTGACCTCCTTTTTCTTCAATGATTATTTTCCATCTGTGTTTAAATTCAGCCGGTATGAATGTGATCACCTCCTTTTTTTCTTATTTTTAAAGCAAGTGTTTTTGGTAACTATTTGCAATTGGGTTGGTTAATTTTGGATCATGGGCAACGTAAAAAATGATGTTAAAGCATTATTTATGCCAAGATATAACTTACCTTCGGAAAAAACATAACCCATTGAATTGTCAGTTTTTATTAATAATTTAAGGTTCACTGTTAAATAAACGGCCAGGCTCGATGGCAACAAAATGAGGATTTTGGAAATTAAAAAATGAACAATTTTAACCCTTGTTGACTTATGGAATGTGGTTTCTAGATTGAAAGATGATGTGACCGGTTGCGTTTTGCGATTAAAAAAAAGAAATGATCCTTTTTAAGACCCGTAACGGAAAATCCGCAACAGACCTGTTAGCCAGCCATACAAAGGAATTGATCTTCCCAAACCTGGTCGATTTTTGTGCCTTAAAAAAAACGCAGTCTTGAATAAAATGAACCGGCCCATATAAATGGCATGATAATTGCTGAAGTCTTTTTGGATAGAGGTTTAACTTGGCATTTACCTCCATATTGTTGGCAGCAAATCGGCCCTCTGGGATAGGCCCTCCGGGTCGATTTGCATTTTTATTTCATTTTTAAAAATAATTTGCTACACTTACCTTTATTCATTCCAAAACCAACCTGCATGCTGTGACCGACTGAATAACTTTGCAGCTCACACAAGCATTAGCAAACAAAGCCGGCTCAGCAAAGGCCCATAGATGAACAGGCAAATGAAGAACGGCAGCCATAGCCAAATATCACCCCACATAACGGAAACCATACTGGAAAGCATTTCCGATGGGGTTTTTACCATAGATCGTAACTGGCGGATTACCTCTTTTAACCGTGCCGCCGAAAAGATTACGGGTATCTTCCGTCAGGAAGCCATCGGCAAACAGTGCTGCGAAGTTTTTCGTTCAAACATGTGTGAGACGGACTGTGCTTTGCGCCGCACCATGAAACTGGGCAAGCCTTTTGTGGACACTTCCACCTATATCGTTAATGGTGAAAAACGGCGCATTCCGGTAAGCGTATGTACTTCCCTGCTAAAAGATGAAAATGGAACGGTAATAGGCGGTGTTGAAACCTTCCGTGATATGAGCACGGTAGAGGAGTTGCGCAAGAGGCTTGACGTAAAATATCAGCAGGGAGATATGATCAGCCGCAGTCCTTTGATGCACAAAATATTTGCCATTCTTCCCCAGGTGGCCCAAAGCGACTCATCGGTATTGATTCAGGGAGAAACAGGAACCGGCAAAGAGCTTTTGGCCCGAGCAATTCATGAACAAAGCCCGAGATGTAAAAAGCCGTTTATTGCAATCAATTGCGGTGCCCTGCCGGACACCTTGCTGGAATCTGAGCTTTTCGGGTACAAGGCAGGGGCGTTTACCAATGCAAAAAAGGACAAGCCGGGACATTTTGCCCTTGCCCAGGGCGGCACCATTCTTTTGGATGAAATCGGTGATGTCAGCAGCGCATTTCAGGTGCGGCTCTTGCGCGTGTTGCAGGAACGCAGTTTTCTCCCTCTTGGAGGGACACAAGCGGTTAAGGCCGATGTCCGTGTCATCGCCGCATCCAATAAAAACCTTGAAAATCTGGTAAAAAAGGAAGTCTTCCGACAGGATCTTTATTATAGAATAAACGTGGTACGAATAGATCTTCCGCCCCTTCGCCACCGCAAGGAAGACATTCCGCTTTTGACCGAGCATTTTATCAACCGGCTCAATCGGTTGCGAGGTAAAAAAATAACCGGCTTCAACCAGGAAGCGCTTTCGCTTCTGATGTCACATTCTTACCCCGGCAATATTCGGGAACTGGAAAATATTATTGAACATGCCTTTGTGCTTTGCCTGGAGGGACAAATCAAACCGGATGCACTACCCGATTTTCTTATACCCACCACTCCCAATCCAAAAGAGGGCGATACGATCAACTCAACCTTGAAACAGGTTGAAGTCCAGGTGATCATAGACACACTCAAACGTAATAAATACAATCGTCTGGCAACCGCTGATGAGCTTGGTATGCATAAAAGCACCCTATTTAGAAAGATTAAAGCTCTGGGTATCTATCTTCCGAAAATGAACGGTCGCAGAAAATCCGATTAACTGCGGCCACACCGATAGAGTCGCATTAATGCGACTTATAAACAAGGCAATAGTCGCATTTCTGCACCACATTTTAATATCTATTCTGTCCAGCCGCTTGCAATTCTCCCTTAACCTACTGATATATTATAAGAAAAAATTCTATCCATTTATGGTTTTGGTGGCACGCTAAATGCTATGATTAAGTTTCCAAAGGAGACGGCTTAAAAAATGAAAATAGCTGTTGCGGTTTGGAAGAATCGGATTTCCCCTTTACTTGATTCGGCGAGCATGCTGCTTATTGCAAGGATTGAAGACGGGATGATTGCCAGTAGTCACTATGAAAATGTTCATTCCGAAATTCTGTCTTCAAAAGCTATAAGAATCTATACCATGGGAGTAAAAGTGGTCATTTGCGGTGCGGTATCACATTTTTTAGAAAACATGATCGAAGCCTACGGTATCCGGGTTATTCCGTTTGTTGCAGGCGATGTGAATCAGGTCATTGACGCCTATTTAAAAGGAAACCTTTCTGCTGCAAAATTCCAGATGCCGGGCTGTGGGTTCAAACGGCGGCGTTTCAGTGCCAATGGTTCATGGAAGAAAATATGACATCAACCCGTAAGAAAGGAGGCGACTATGCCAGGAGGAGATAGGACAGGACCATCAGGGATGGGTTCCATGACAGGACGAGGAGCCGGTTATTGTGCCGGATATTCAGCACCGGGCTCGGTCAATCCGACTCTCGGTAGAAGTTTCGGCGCAGGCTTTGGACGGGGCCTCGGTCTTGGCTTCCGGGGAGGACGGGGCGGAAGATGGGGCGTGCCCTACGCCGGGTATGGTTACGGTGCTCCGTATGCCCCTGGCTATAGTTATGCTCCGACCCTGGAGCAGGAAACGAGTGCGCTTAGAAATCAGGCTCAATATTTTGAAGATAGTCTTAAAGAGATCAAGAAACGGTTAAAAGAGCTGGAAGTTAAAAAATCCACACCATAACTGAGCAAAATTTCTAAAGCTATGAAACAACCAACGTTAAGCCGCCTGAGTTCCTCGGGCGGCTTATCTAATATTAAAGAGAAATCGTGTAAAAAATATATGTTTAAATATGAGTGCAAACAGTGTGGATTCCAATTTATGCGATTTATAAAGATATAACATAGGAGAAAATGGTTATGAAAATTGCAGTAAGCAGTAATGGAAAGAGTTTAGATTCCCCGGTGGATCCTCGTTTTGGCCGGTGTGCCTATTTTATCGTTGTGGAAACAGAGGACATGAGCTTTGAGGCCTTTGATAACGAAAATCTCGCTCTTGGTGGAGGCGCCGGCATTCAATCAGGCCAATTCGTGGCATCTAAGGATGTAAAATCCGTAATAACGGGTAATTGTGGGCCAAATGCCATGCAAACCCTTTCGGCTGCCCGGATTGAGATTTTTTTAGGGAATTCCGGGACAGTAAGAGAGGCGGTAGAAAAATATATAAGGGGCGATATAAAACCTGCAAGCGCTGCCAATGTGGCCGAGCACTACGGCATGGGAGGCGGAGCAGGAATGGGACGCGGAATGGGGAGAGGCCGGGGCATGTAACCCGGAGTAAACCTCTGAGGAAATAGATAAGCGCAATGAAAAGGAGTCAATGATGATTATCAGTATAGCAAGTGGAAAAGGAGGCACGGGAAAAACAACGGTCGCCACCAATCTGGCTGTTTCTCTTGGATCCGATGTCCAGATTCTGGATTGTGATGTGGAAGAGCCCAATGCCCATCTCTTTATCCAACCTACCTTTGAAGAAACCAAAACGATTACAACCCCTGTGCCCGAGGTAGACATGGACAAATGCACCCTATGTGGCGAATGCGGTGAAATATGCCAGTTCAAAGCCATTGTGGTGATTGCCGAGACCGTATTGTCTTTTCCCGAACTCTGCCACAGTTGCGGGGGATGTATGGAGGTTTGCCCTGTAAAAGCCATCACCGAAACGAAACGTGAATTGGGTGTAATCGAAACGGGACATAGAAATGGCCTGGAGTTTATCCATGGAAAATTAAGGATCGGAGAGGCCATGTCGCCCCCGATGATAAGAAAGGTGCGAGAATATACCCGGCCTGAGATATTGACTATTATTGATGCCCCGCCGGGCACATCGTGCCCTGTGATTGCCTCCATGAAGGATGCCGATTTTGTTTTGTTGGTTACAGAACCAACGCCATTCGGCCTGCATGATCTTGAGCTGGCGGTGGAAGCGGTTAAAATCCTGGGGATACCGCATGGTCTGGTTATTAACCGGTCGGATATGGGTGATGATAAGGTAGAGAAATATGCCAAAGAAAAAAATGTACCTATTTTAATGGAAATTCCATTTGACCGACGGATTGCAGAGGCCTATTCACGGGGAAAAATGATCGTGGAGGCGATGCCTGAATACAAAGACAGGTTTTCAGAGTTATATCTTCGTATTAAAAAAATTGTAGATTGAAAAGGAGCACTATAAATGAAAGAGATCGTTATCATCAGCGGTAAGGGAGGAACCGGAAAGACCAGTATTGTTGCTGCATTTGCCTCGCTTGCTGAAAACAAGGTTCTTTGTGATGCGGACGTGGATGCGGCAGACCTTCATCTTATCATGGACCCGGAAATTAAAGAGAGCCATGATTTTGAGTCCGGGTACACTGCAACCATTGATAAAAACAAATGCACTGAGTGCGGCCTGTGTCGGGATTTATGCAGGTTTAATGCCATTGGCGAAGATTTTGTAGTAGATGCCGTTGAATGTGAAGGCTGTGGTGTGTGCTATTATTTCTGTCCGGAGAAAGCCATCGAGTTTCCGCTGAATACTTGCGGAGAATGGTATCTTTCCGAGACCCGCTTCGGCCCCATGGCCCATGCCCGGCTGGGCATTGCGGAAGAAAATTCCGGCAAGCTGGTGACCCTTATCCGGCAGGAAGGCAAAAAGCTTGCTGAAGAAAAGCAGCTGGATTTACTTCTTACCGATGGGCCTCCGGGGATCGGTTGCCCGGTCATTGCATCCCTGGGTGGGGCCACAGCGGTGCTCATCGTCACTGAACCGACGGTTTCCGGTAGGCACGACATGGAGCGTGTTACCGAGCTTGCCGCATTTTTCAAAATTCCCGCCATGTTATGTATTAACAAGTTTGATCTCAATCCGGATGAAGGAAAAGCGATTGAGGATTTTGCCACACAAAAAAATATAAGAGTAATAGGAAGGGTCCCTTTTGACTCCTCCTTCACCAAGGCAATGGTTCAAGGAAAAACCGTGGTGGAATTTGACAACGACTGCGAAGGTTGCAAAGCGGTAAAGGGTATATGGAAAAGTCTGGCACAGGGTATTGAGATTTAACGAAATGCAAATTATTTTTAAGCATGCTTTGATGATCACATTCTTTGTGTTTGTGATGATGCTTCTGGTCGATTTTATCGATATGGTCAGTCGCAGACGTATGTCGGGCATCATCAAAGAAGGCCGGTGGAGACAGTATACCTTGGCATCTTTTTTGGGGTCCACCCCTGGTTGTCTGGGTGCTTTCATGAACGTCAGCCTTTATGTCCACGGCTTGATCTCTTTTGGTGCCATAGTGGGTGGAATGATCGCCACCTCAGGGGATGAAGCGTTTGTGATGCTCACACAATTCCCGGGGACAGCGTTGACTCTTTTCGGATTGCTGTTTGTGTTTGGAATCGTTTTTGCCTGGATCAGTGATTGGATTGTGCCTCGCCTTAGATTTACTCCGTGCGAATCATGCATGGATAATCATTGTGAAGAATGCATGCCTGATAGAGGCAATCAGCAAAGTATCCACGATGTTTTTCGAACAGAAAATCTCATTAAAAATTTCCAACCCTTTTGTTTTGCTCGATTTCTTCTCCTTGTACTTATCGTTTCTTTTATGGTGTTAATCACAACGGGAACCCTTGGCCCATTGACCTGGGACTGGAAACGCATTACTTTTATATGCCTTTCCGTATGCACCCTATTCATTATTATTATTTGTTCCGAGCATTATCTTGAATTTCACATCTGGGATCACATCTTTAAGAAGCACCTGTTTCGTGTCTTCTGGTGGAGTTTTGGCGCCCTTCTTTTTGTGCACTGGGGTCTGGCCTTGTGGAATCTGGATAGTTTTATCCGTGATCATATGCTGTGGGTATTGCTGATCGGTGCTTTTATGGGAGTCATTCCTGAATCAGGTCCCCACCTTATATTTGTTATGATGTATGCACAAGGCCTTATACCCTTTTCCGTTCTTTTGACCACATCATTTGTACAGGATGGTCACGGCATGCTCCCCCTTCTTTCCTATAGCCTTAAGGATTCTGCGGTAATTAAATTTTTCAATGTTGTTTTTGGACTATTCGTTGGGGGTATCTTTTATGTTCTGGGTTTCTGATAATAGCTAATGTGTTTGTTGCAAAACCGGTAGTGCTTGACACCGCCAAATCCTTTGGTATGGTGAACCAATTTTTTAAAAACGACTGAGAATAGGTAATCGTCCTTTATACTGTTTTTCATGAGTATATTCCGTTTTACACGATCGAAACTCGTATAAGAACGAATGACAAAAAAATTTTTGCTAAAGTGCGTATGAATAAAGAAAAAAAACTCAAAAACGATTCGTCTCAAAAAGCTTCCAGAAAGACTTGGCCTTGGAAAAGATTTTTAGACTGGATAGCCAGGGGAACAGAAAAATCGGGAACAGGCAAGCCCTTCTGCCCCACCTGACGAATCAAGCGTTAGCGATTCTTCGGGTTAAGAAGGAGCCCTTTGTTTAAAAGAAGGTTAAAGGAGGTTTGAAATGCCAATCTATGAATATCGCTGCAAGGCATGTGGAACCACCTCGGAGTATTTAGTGGGTATGGGAAAAGATGAACGTGTGTCTTGTAAAGAATGCGGAAGCACTGAGATGGAGAAGATATTATCCGTTGCCTCATTTATGACTGGAGAGCCGCAACGCACTCCGGGCAGGACATGTTGTGGTCGCGAAGAGCGTTGCGAGACCCCTCCGTGCACGGATGGAGGCACATGCAGACGCGGATAAAAATATGGACAGGAGGTACCATTGATAGCAAAAGATTATTATCAAACCCTCGGGTTGACGTATGAAGCATCCGAACAGGATATCAAAAAGGCATATCGCAAACTTGCCATGCAATATCATCCCGATCGGAATGGGGGCAATCCAGGGAGCGAAGAACGCATAAAGGAGATCAACGAGGCTTATCAGATACTAGGTGATGAGGAAAAACGGAAAGGCTACGATCTTCTATATAGACAGCCTTTGGAAAACGGTGTGTTTTTTTCACAAGGCATGGATGACGATTTTGTGACGGTGCTGCGGAAGTTTTATCAAATGGGTTTTAATACGAACCGAACCAGAGGTTGCCGAAAAAGAGGTTTTGGCAGAGGCGGATGTGGAAGATGGAAAACATAAGCTATCTAATATACTCAGATAGTTTTTTATTAATAACGGAATATATTGAGGA
Organism: Thermodesulfobacteriota bacterium; assembly: GCA_034189135.1. NCBI lineage: Bacteria > Pseudomonadati > Thermodesulfobacteriota > Thermodesulfobacteriota bacterium. The sequence goes on from JAXHVO010000019.1 coordinate 44,086, forward strand.
GAATTACTATAATACCCCAATTGAGCGAAAAAAAGTAGTAATAACCATCTAAAAAAGCTGGAAAAGCCTTTAGAATAAGGGTATACAGATGGTGACGAAACCAAAAACCCAAATTCTGAAAGGCTTTCA
>JAXHVO010000020.1 GCA_034189135.1 Thermodesulfobacteriota bacterium
TGGATTTTGGTCACAGAATCAGCGCTGTTACCTTTAATCCAAAAGGAGCATTTTTTAAATACTCAGCATAGCTTTTGCCATTCTCCCCAGCTTAGCTGGGGGTTTAGCTCTGTAATTAAGCATCACTTCTTGTGTTTACATTTTTTTTGCAATATTGTAGCATAGTTTAATTCCTTTTGACCTCAACCTGGCCTCCATCTATCGTTTTTTCAGCTGTTTCAATATGGGTTCATCCAATGATAAACAAAATAAACATCCTTTGATACCAATTGTAATGTCTGTTTGGCAAAGGAGGAGGAGATGTTTGCTCCTGAATATCGAGTCGGATTTCAAGTGTTGCGAAAAAAGATAGGGCTGTGGAATGCATTGAGCGTGGCGATTCCATCTTTTTTCAAGGCATTGGGCATCAATCACAAAGTTGAGGAAGGATCGGATAAAGCTGAAAAAATCAAGGCTGATTTGAAGAATCATTTTCAATTACTGGCAAACATGTATCAAATACTTGAAAATCGGCATGGAAAAACACGTACAGATGAAATAATGAAGGAGGTGTTGCTAAAAGGTGGAAGTGTGTTTTTCCGTGGATTCACGAGACTGGGTCCGGACGAAAAGCTAGGCGAATTTGTAGAAATCTACAAGGCTTTTGAGCGCAATAACATTGTGTTTGATGTGATAGATCAAACAGACAAACGATTTGAAATAGAGATCAAACGTTGTTTGGTTTTTGAGGCATTTAATGAGTTGGGTGTACCGTCTTTGACGCAGTGGATGTGTGATATCGCATTTCACTATTTCAGTCAGTATCATCCACAAATGACTTATGAGAAGGATCGTATGATAGCACGAGGGGCAGATAGCTGTCACGAGGTATTTACCTGGGATAATGAACCCTAACCATATACCGTCTTGCATATTTAACGGTCGGTTTCATTGAAAGGAGTTTGAACGATGAAAATCAATCCGAATTTTGTTGCTCCCTGCGGTCTTTATTGCGGAGTCTGCGCCATTTATATCGCACACCGTGATCATAACCAGAAATTCAAGGAACGGCTGGTGGAGCTTTACCAGGGAGGAATTGCCGGTAAGGGCACCCTTCCCAATAGTGAAAGCCTTTCAACAGAAGATATTCGATGCCAAGGCTGCTTATCTGATGACCGGTTTTTGCATTGCAAACAGTGTGAGATCAGGGACTGCGCCAAAGAAAAAGGCTATACCGGATGCCACCAGTGCGATGAGTTTCCCTGTCAGTATATTGAAAGCTTTCCCATGACTGTAGGAAAAAAGGTTATTTTACGCGCGATTCCGTATTGGAGAAAATTCGGTACTGAAAAGTGGATTCAGGATGAAGAGGCCCGCTATATTTGCCCGGAATGCGGCTATAAGGTTTTCCGTGACGCAGTCAAATGTAATCAATGTAAAGTGAAGCTGGATCTGGACTAGTGTTTTGTCGGCTAAAGGGATTGGAGCCTACATTTTACCCTTGTTGTTAATCATTCAATGTTTAAGGGAGCGTAGATTGTAAAAATATAGATAATAAATCATAAGAAATATTTGAACTTGAGAAAAGAGATTTCCATATACCAAACGTAGATTTGACCCGTTATTTCCAATGGGAAAATTCTTTTTTAAACGTATGGTCGTGCTGCTTGGCTATTGGGAAGCGATCCCTGGTTATACAGCCCGGTTGAAATATTGACTTTTTCTATTTTCTTTCCTCGCATACTCAGGTGATTAACTACCTTGCCCCTATTCTCCTTACCTGCCGCAAGCATCCTTGTATGCAAACGCTCGGCCCGTAAACAGAATGTTTCCAGCTTTGCACTGATCAGTTGGGGAAAGGGCGAACCGTCACTTTCAACTGCCAGAAAAGGCAGATCTTCCATATCCGAAAGTATGGCTTGAAGCGACGCATTGTTTGGGTCGGTTGCCAGCTTGCATTCACTCTGCATAACAGTGTTAAGTACGGCCTCCGATATGCGGTTGGGCATGCAACCGAACGGGCCGATAGCTATCACACCGCAGGTATGTGAAGCCACTTCGGAGAGGGAGCTCCCCACCGTCAGAATAGCCTCGCCGATCATATTTGGAGATATATAAGCAGCACCGTTTTCAATTATTGATTTAACATTGAGCGGTTCCGCATGCACGAGATCCGATCGTGACAAAATGGATTTTATACGTTTTTCATCTCTGGCCATGACCTTTTTTCTGACCATGAGTACCAGCTTTTCCATTTTTGTCATTTGATAGTCGGTAAGTCCATTTTCAACAAGGTAGTCGGAGTAATGAACCCACTCGGCGACCGGTGAACAGATGGTGGCAAACCCCTTTTTCGCCAGGTTTTCCATTAGATACTGACGCGATATAGCATCCCGTCGGACAAATATCTCTCCGGTAAGCAAGATAGTAGGTACTTCATCCGGCTCACGTTTGAGGGAAATCCGGCGAAACCGTTCAGCAGTTCGGTAAAGTTGTTTTTCCATCATGGAAAAACTCATTTTTTCGAGTGCGTCCTGTATTAGGTTCCATTCTTCATTGAATATTTCCTCTGCTTCTTTGGGATTTGTTGCATTGGCCAGCAACATGGATCGAATGTCTTCCATTACATCGGATACAACAACCGCCCGCCACATGTTCAGCTCAACACCGCTGCCCAACCCTCCGTAGGAGTTCTCTGATGTTAATGAAAAAAACGCTACATCCGAAATCCCAAGTTTCCTTATCAAATCCTCCATGAAGATAGCGTATTGGCCGAATCGACAAGGGCCGGAGGCGGTAGGCATGAAATAAACCAAAACCTCGTCTTCCCCTTTCTGATTGCGAATGTAGTTGAGTAGCGTTCCGGTCGTGAGGATCAACGGTAGACACTCTTTGCATGAGGTATTTGCGCGTCCCAGTTTCAGCACGGTCTCATCCGATGGTGGATGAGTCACCACCTTGAAACCACTTCTGCGCAACACCGCTGCCATCGATTCCGAAGCAATTTTTCCCATAGACGGAAGCAAAAGTGTTACCCTTGGGTGGTTTATGGGCAGAGTCTCACCGGCAGATGTGATTACCTTTGTGACACCGTTATCCAACACAGTGCGGGCGGGAACAATAGATTTCTGCCTTGGACCGATTTTCTTTCCGTCTATAAGTTGTCTGTAGGCAGTAACGATATCGAGAAACGCTTCGATCCGAGTTTCGAGACCGGCGTCAGCCGTATGACTGTCCAGCTCAAGCGTAAGAGATGGTTTGCGACCCATAATATCCCTGAAGTATCCAACGATAAAGGAATCCGGTCCGCAAGAAAAGTTGGTTATATAAGTGCCGAAGAGTTGAGGATGCTTTTTAACGGTTCGGGCTGCATTCAGTATACGTTGCCCCATGCCCCAGTACATATGTCGTTTGGTCTTTTCATTATTAAATGGAATGAAATCTAAAGGAATGACCAACACACCTCTTGAGGCAAGCTTGTGTGGAATTCCCATATTGGCTTCTTCGACAAACCCATTGTATGGTCGGGCTAAAACCACCATTGCAACCCTTTCAGGGTCGGCTTCCAATTCCTCAAGGGCCTTTTTTCCAATTTCCTTCATTTCGGCCAGGCATTTTAGCTGTTGGTTCAGCGCCTTTTTAACAGCCGCTTCTGCATCCCTTCCGCCCACACCCATCTGAATCGCTGTTTTAACCAGAGGATCCTCGACCGTTTTCAGCCCTTTGGTTAGGTCAAGCAGAGGCGTCAAAACTTCTGTTCCTCGAGCCCTGAGTTGGTCGAGTTTTTCGCTGAATGCCGTCTGGAGATAGAAGGTCTCGCTTTGAACCAAAGGACACAACTGGGCGCTGGAGGCTCCATTTAAAACGGGAACTGCTTTGAAGTGGGGTAGAAATATGAACTCAGGCGGATCATTCATCTCTAGAAGCGAGTGGAAAAAACCATGGGCCAATTCGGCCGGGTAGCAATAGGCAGTATTTTTGCGGTCGATCCCTTCCTGAGAAACAAATTGGGGTATAACCGTTTCAAAACCCAGTTGGGTGAAAAACGTGGAATATAGGGGATAGTATGTGTTGACCAGAAAACTCCGGTTGATCCCAATTTTACCCCTGAATTTTTTTCCGGGCTTTTTCCGGTTTCTTTCCGGTGCCCCATGGTCTGGGGTGAGAGTTGATTCAGCAGCGTATTTATCGAATATGAGCCGTTGTCTTACCCGAACCATATCCAGTTTTTCAGCGTCGTGTTTTATTTTATGTCTTAAATTGTAGTACCTGTTACAGGCACCACCAAAAGGATATTTCTTTTCTTCAAGCTCGATAAGCGCTATGTCGCAGCGCCGGTCACACTTCTCCCTGCCGCCCTTGCATATGAACGGGTTTCCGTATTTTACCTCCCGGTTTGATAAAACCTCAAGGTCGAAACTCTTTGTTTCCATCAGACCCATTTCAATTCTTTTTTTGACCGTAAGTGCAACTCCGAAGGCGCCCAGCAGTCCGGGCTCTGGAGGAACGATTATCGGTTTGCCCACCAATGAAGCCATAGCCAGCGGAACTGCCCGGTTGTAGCAGACACCACCCTGCATAAAAACTTTCTGTCCTATCGGCCAGTTACCTTTAACCCGATTTGAGTAATTCATGCAGATGGAATACACCAGTCCGGCGACAATGTCTTCGTGTTGAATGCCTTCGTGAATGGCGTTTTTAATATCGGAAGCAATGAACGCCGCGCATTGGTCGTTGAAATTGGGCGGATTTTTACCCTCAAGTGCAACATCTGCAATATCCTGCATGGTTACACCCAGGGTCTCGTACGCAGATTCTTCCAAGAACGAGCCTGTACCTGCCGAGCATGCTTCGTTCATGGCATAATCAGAGGGCACTCCATTTGTGATGTAAGTGTATTTGGCGTCCTGACCACCAATTTCGAAAAGAGTGTCAACCTCAGGGTCAAAATATATGGCAGCAGTTGCATGTGCAACAATCTCGTTGATAACACCTGCTGTGAGCGCATGCAGCCCTGCAATTTGACGCCCGGAGCCACAGACACCCAGGCCTTCTATAGATATTTCTGCAGGATCAACTTTTTTCTTTATCTGCTCAATGATCGATTGATAGCACTGTCTTGAGGCTCCAACCGGATCACCGTTGGTACGAAGATAAACCGATGCAAGCATTGCATTATCAGATTTTCGTAAAAGCACCGCCTTGGTGGTAGTTGAACCCACGTCAAGGCCTATAATACAAACATCACCGGAGCAGATATGTTCTGTTTCAATGGTTTTAAACTCCACCAGGTTTTCAAAATCCTTGAGGGCTGGCAAGGTATCAAATGATGCAGCCTCCATCCTGAATAACTTCGATGACACGGGAATCAGCGCTGTCTGGTTTCCTAGCGCCCAGAGCGCGGCCCCCAACGCTTCGAAATACGGTGCTTCAGCAGGGATGATCAGGCCCGAAATTTTCTCGTGCAAATACTCAATCATCATTCGGTTGCGCGTTGATCCTCCAGTGATCATAATGTTTTGCCGCTTCACCTTTTTGAGAAGTTCAAGAATTTTATCAGCCATCATTTTACATAGACCTGCGGTCACCTTTGATTTGGGAACACCTTTGTTAGTGGCATGGGTGCAATCGGATTTACAAAAAACAGAGCAGCGGCCGGAGACGTGGTGGGGAGCTTCCGCAGCATTCCACCGACTCGCTTCTTCCAGTGAAACATCCATTCTGCGTAGCTGCTGAAGGAAGAATTCACCGGTTCCGGAAGCACACTTGTTGCCGGTAAGAATGTTGGAAATCCGTCCCAAACGGTTCAGGACATATACCATGAAGGTCTCACCTCCGGCGGACACAACAGCCGGACATGATACGTCCGGGGGTTTAACAAATCGGTAGGCGTATTCTACCGCCTCAGCTTCAGGTATTGAGGTCAAATTTACGAATTGACGGAACCTTCGCCCGGTGGCGGCGACCCTGTCGAACGATTTTAGATCGAGGCCTTCGAGAGCCGAAAGCAAGGTTCGTTTGGGATCTCCATCGTGAGGGTGAAGTGAATATCCTACCACGTACGGTCGCCCCTGAAACTTAACTTGGTCCGTCTCGTCCTTGCTCCACACTCTTTCCACTTGGGCAATGGACACAGTGGAGGCGCCCAAACATAAACCCAGCACTCTGATCTTCTCAAACCCGTAATTTTCTTGGACATTCCCATCAACGGCCGTTCTATTCTGAAAGTTAGACTGATTGAATTTATTGTTCATTGGTTCTGCTCCTCCTGATCGTCTATTAAAAAGTCCAAGCTGTGTTGAATTATTTAAAAACGTGTCTCTGGAGCCTTTTATTTACATCCTTAGCAAGTCGTGTTCCAACAGTGATTCGAAACCCTAAATTTAGTTTACCGAGTGTCTTATGAAACATCGAAACGGTATTTGAATATTTTTGTTTTTTGTCGTGATTCTAAAAAGATGTGACGTGGGAACAAAGAGAAAGTTTTAGGTCATTATATTTGAAAAATTTTGTTGATGGAAAGCCGTTGTCGGCAGCAGCAAAACCCCAAAAAAAAAGCAACAAAAATTGACAACAATGGCAACATATTTCCATATCATTGTTAAATCAGAAGGTTATGATGACGTAAGCAGGGTTTACAACGCAATAAAAGTTGCACCGTTATTTCATATCCAAACGGTGCAACTTTTATTGCGTTGTCAACTTCTCTTGCCGTACTGTAACTTATTGTTTTTAATTGCTTCTCTCGTTGGCGCTGAAATTCTGTCAATACTTGCTGCACATTCATTCAGATTTCATCCCTGCCTGAAGAACCTGGCATATTCCATTTATTAAAATTATTTATGCAATACCCTATTTTGCACCGCTTACGATAACTACCTAACATCAAAACGATATATTGATTTAAACTGCAACCGTAACCCACCAAAAAAAATGGTTTGATCATACGTTTAGGGTCTATCGGCATTTTTGGAACACCGCTTGCTTTGTATCATAACCAAGGTAATGCAATCTTTGATAAAGGACCATCCGAACAAATTTAGGGAGATTATGGAATGAAGGCTATTAAACAAGCTATTATCTATTTTTTGTTTTGTGTGTGTTTACTATCATGTTCAATACGCCGAATAGCAATTAACTCGGTAGCGAATGGTTTATCCGCTGGTGGTAGCAGTGTCTTTGCCACGGATAATGTTCCTGAACTTGTGCGGGATGCTATTCCCTTTGGTTTAAAATTGAACGAAGCACTCCTCAATGAAGTCCCAAACCATAAAGGCCTCTTATTGGCTACTGCAAGCGGGTTTACCCAATATGCGTATGCATTTTTTCAAATCGAAGCCGACTTTCTAGAAGAAAACGATTTTGGTACATCAAATAGACTGAGGAAACAAGCGCAAAAGCTCTATCTGCGTTCCCGGGAATTTGCTGCCCGGGGTCTTGAGGCAGATCATCCTGGCTTTATGAACCATCTATATCTAAATCCTCAGTCTGCACTCGAAACCATGACGCCTGACGATCTACCCTTTCTGTATTGGATGGGTGTGTCTTGGGCGGCAGCTATTTCATCGTCCAAAGGAAACCTCGATCTATTGTCGGAACTTTATCTCGTGGAAGCCATTATGACCCGGGCCTTGGATCTCGATGAAGATTATAATAACGGAGCCTTACATGAATTCTTTATTGCTTTTGACGGCAGTCGGTCCATAGCCATGGGTGGCAGCATTGAGCGGGCCCGAAAGCATTTTGACCGTGCCATAAAGCTCTCTGAGGGAAAAAAAGCTTCTCCTTATGTATCGCTAGCCGAAAATGTGTCAGTAAAACAACAAAATGTTAAAGAGTTCGTAAAACTTTTAAAAATGGCATTAATCATAGATGTAGATGCCAAACCCGAGTACCGCCTTGAAAATATTTTACTGCAACGCAGGGCTTCCTGGCTGCTGTCGCGCATCGAAGACCTTTTCCTGGTCACAGAGGAATACACGGAATTGGAATAGATACATCCAAACGGTCTTAAAAAGGAGGTTTTATGAAGCATTTAATCGTTAAACTGATTATGGTAATAACTCTATTTTCCATTCATCCGGCTCAGGGTCAAACCATAAAATTAGGTACGCTGGTGCCTGATGGTTCTACCTGGTATATGCACCTTCGAGATATGGGAGAAAAATGGAAAAAAGCCACAGGTGGTAAACTCAACTTCAAGATCTACCCTGGTGGAGTAATTGGTGACGAGGCAGATATGGTTCGCAAAATGCGCATTGGCCAATTGCATGCTGCCGCCGTAACTTTCGCGGGCTTATCCTGTATCTTTCCGGAAATCAATGCATTTCAAATGCCGCTGATGTTTAATTCCTATGAGGAATTAGACCATGTTCGCAAGAAATTGGAACCGGAGTTAGAAGAATTGCTAGAAAACAGGGGATTTATTGTTCTCAATTGGGGAGACGCCGGCTGGGTTCACATTTTCAGTCAGAAACCGGTTATATACCCTCGAGACTTAAAAATACATGACCAGCACATATTCGTTTGGGCAGGTGGAACAGAAAGTTTTAATGCCTGGAAGGCAGCTGGATTTCACCCTGTTGAGGTGGCGGCTCCTGATATATTTATGTCACTACAGACCGGCCTAATCAACACATTTACTACAACACCATTAGTTGCGCTCAGTTATCAATGGTTTGCTCTGGCTAAAAATATGTGTGATCTCGCCTATGCCCCCTTGTGCGGAGCAACAATCATAACCAAGAAGAAATGGGACCAGATTCCAAAGGAAATCCGGCCTGAACTGCTGAATTTAGCTCGCTCCAGTGGTGAAAATCTAAAAAAAGAAATTCGCAATTTGGATAAAACTGCAGTGAACATAATGAAGAAACACGGTTTAGTCGTAAACCCCCTCCCCCAAGACGCAATGAACGAATGGAAAAGGATGACAGAAAAATATCTGTATCCTGAACTCCTCTCCAAGAAAGTTCCGCCAGATATGTTTAAGAAGGTTAAGGAACTTCTCGGTGACTACCGAAAAATAAAAAGAAAGATGGAGAAGAAATGAAGCAAGGTATTCATCCGTTTCAATTGATTCATGGGCTTGAAAACTTGCTGGTAGCAATTGGCCTGTTTCTTATGGCGATTTTCCCTTTAATAGAGATAGGATCTCGCGTCATGGGGATTGCAGGTCTTACCGGAACTACTGATTATGTACGGCATCTAACGTTGTGGATAGGTTTCCTGGGAGCTATACTTACAGCCCGGGAGGAGCGACATCTCAGCATACACACCGGGATTGATGCTCTACCCGAGCGTCTAAAGCGAATTATCAGGATAAGCACAACAGTAGTTGCAACGTCCGTGTGCGCCTCATTAGCATGGGCCGGTTTAGAATTTGTTCGTTCGGAATACAGTGCACCCACGCAAATTGCCGGATGGATACCTCAATGGGTTGCCATAATTATCATACCGATCGGTTTCGGTTTAGTCACTCTGCGCCTGATCTGGCACTCGTCAGACCATTGGTCAGGTCGGATTATCTCAGCAACAGGGCCTATACTGGCTATAGCAATTGGTTTTTTACTGACACCGATGCAGGTTGCAGATCTGCTCATCCCCGGATTGATCCTACTAATCATGGCAGGTATTGCAGGAAGCCCTATTTTTTCTGTCATTGGCGGTATTGCTGTTCTGCTCTTCCTGGCCGAAGATATTTCGGTAGCAGCAATTCCCATCGAAGCCTACCGCATTGTCGCATCACCGATTTTACCCACAGTTCCTCTTTTCACCTTAGCTGGATACATTTTGGCTGAAGGAGGCGCAAGTCGCCGCTTGGTTCGTCTCTTCCGCGCTCTGTTAGGCTGGATGCCTGGAGGTGTGGCTGTAGCAGCTACCTGTGTCTGCACCTTCTTTACAATATTTACCGGAGCATCAGGCGTTACCATTCTTGCTCTGGGCGGTCTTTTATTCCCTGTTCTTGTTCAAAACGGTTTTAAGGAACGATTCTCTATCGGTCTACTTACGTCGACAGGCAGTCTGGGGCTTCTTTTCCCTCCCTGTCTTCCGGTCATTTTCTATGGTGTGATCTCACATACCCCCATAGATAAATTATTCTTGGCCGGGATCATACCCGGAATCCTCCTGCTTTTTGTGATCAGCCTGTTCGGGGTGCAACAGGGACTTCGGTCATCGATTAAACCAACGCCTTTCAATTGGGGGGAAGCAGGCTCCGCACTTTGGGAATCCAAATGGGAGATTGCTTTACCCTTTGTGGCTCTTTTCGGTATCTTCGGCGGTTTCACAACCATAGTTGAGACATCAGCCATAATCGTCATGTATGCACTTATTACCGAATGTTTTATTTATAAAGATATTCGCATCAAATCTGACTTGATTCCTGCATTTATCAAAACTGCAACGCTTGTCGGAGGCATTTTAATCATTTTAAGCGTTGCCATGGGATTGACAAATTATATGGTTGATGCACAAATACCGCTCCGAGCAGCTGACTGGGTTCGTGCAAATATCGAATTTCGATTTGTTTTTCTACTCATACTTAATCTTTTTCTTCTAATTATTGGTTGTCTGATGGATATTTTTTCTGCAATTATGGTGGTTGTTCCATTAATTATTCCTATGGGGGAAGTGTTTGACATACATCCGCTGCATTTGGGAATCATCTTTTTAGCAAATCTCGAACTAGGCTATTTAACCCCCCCTGTTGGTTTGAACCTTTTCCTCTCATCATTCAGGTTTGAACGGCCATTAATTATGGTCTATCGAGATACAATTCCTTTCTTTCTTTTGCTTCTAAGCGCGGTTCTCTTGATTACTTATGTTCCTTCATTGACTCTATTCCTCGCCGGAAAATAGTTAACCGTATATTATTTTTGTGTTAATATTTGAATGTTCTCGATTGAGAAATTAGGCCTGATTCTTTTTAAGACGTTTATTAAGTGCCTGACGGGATATTCCCAGACTGAGTGCGGCGATGGATTGGTTGCCGTTTGTTCGCTGCATGGTTTCATCGATGAGGAGCTGCTCTATTTGTTTGAGTGTGGGCAATTGATCCGGGAAAGAAATCAGCGTATGTTTATCACGATGCAAATCTTTTGTTTCCGTGCTGATACCCGGGTATTTTTTAGTGATATGGGCTTTAAAAACCTCCAACGAGAGCTTGCCGGATTTATGCCTGCTTACCGCATCATATACCATGGATTCAAGCTCCCGAACGTTTCCCGGAAAATGATAGGTTGAAAGCAGCGTTATCAGTTCCACTGGAGTCGAGGGCTTCTTCTTGTTGAGTGTTTTAGATGCTTTTGCTAAAAAATGTTGGGCTAACATAGAAAGATCTTCACGACGATCACGCAGGGGTGGGATATGAACATGATGATCACAAAGCCGGTAATAAAGATCTTTTCGAAACTTGCCGGCCAGCTGTAATGCATCAAGATCCTGGTTGGTCGCCACTATTATGCGGGCATCAGAACGTTTGGCAACATCTGACCCCAGTGGGAAAAACTCGCCATCCTGCAAAAGTCTTAAAAGTTTTACCTGAGAAGTCGTGTTTAAATCGCCTATCTCGTCTAAAAATAGGGTGCCGCCCAAGGCTTTTTCCACCATACCACTGCGAGCCTCCCTGGCATCGGTGAAAGCAAATTTTCCGTGTCCAAAAAGCGTATCCGAAAAAACATTGTCATCCAGCCCGGCCATATTTATCGGAGTAAATGCACCTTTGCAATTGCTCAAGACATGAACAGCTTTGGCAATCAGTTCTTTACCGACCCCGGTTTCACCGGTTATCAGCACCGGACGGGGACTGAGGGCAATTGCTTCAACATATTGAAAAATGGACCGCATACCAGCACTACCGGTGATTATTTCAGCGAAGGCTTCGGGGTGTTCGATTTTATCTGACAGCACATGCTCTTTTAACAATCTATTTTCTCTTTGCAACTCGCGCAGCTCGATGGCCCGTTTTATCCCGCCGATAAGGCGGCTTTTCTCGACCGGCTTAACCATGTAATCAAATGCGCCGTATTTCATGCATTTAACAGCCGTCTTCACATCATTTGCTCCCGTAATAATAATCACCGGAATTTCAGGAAAATCGCTGTTGATCATAGGGAGCAGCTCTTCGCCAGACATATTGGGCATGCTCAGATCGAGTATTATGACCTCAACTTCCTGATTGGAAAGCAGCTGCATTACATTACGGCTGTCTTGGCAGCGGATGAAGTTGTTCATACTGGCGGAACGCAGCGCCATTTCAAAACTATTTAACGCCTGTTCTTCATCATCAACCATCATTACCGGATACGAGGGAATAATTGATTCAGTCATTCGGTTACACCTTTCAATGAATTTTGTCCTCGTTTAGTGGGCAGAAAAATTTTAACTGTTGTGCCGCTATTGTTTTCGGATGTGAAATGCATGGTACCTCCGTGTTCCTCAATTATTCTTGAAGATATCGACAAACCCAGGCCGACACCGCCGACATCATGTTTTGTCGTAAAGAACGGATCCGTAATGTGTGGCAGTTTTTCGGAAGGAATCCCAACACCTTCATCCCGGATAACGAATACAATAGCAGAAGAATCCTTATCCAATGCGGTCGAAACGAATATTCCCTTTTCGCTATCTTTAATGGCCTGACAGGCGTTTTGGATCAGGTTTATTATTACCTGTTCAAGGCGCTGAAAATTGCCTTTTAGCATGGGTAAATTTTTTCCGTAATCAATTGAAAAATGATTGGTTGCCTTTTTGACCATATTGGCGACAAGTGTGATAGCAGACTTTATCACAGCATTTATATCTACGGACTGTGTGAAATCGGTGGTATCCTCCCTGATATAATTTTTTAAGTCATCTACGATTTGTTTAATGCGATTGGCGCCATCTGTTATCCCGGAAAATAGTTCCAGATATTTCTTCCTCATTTCTGAGTATTTCAGGCCCCCCAGGAGAAAATCCCCATTTCCTTTAAAATATTCATCCAATATCGGCATGGCATCTTGCCAGGCTTCTAAAAGTATGGGTGAATTCAGCATTATAAAATTATTGGGGTTGTTTACCTCATGGGCTACACCGGAAACCAGCGTTCCCAAAGCAACCATCTTACTGGCTTGCATGAGTTGCTGTTGGTGCAGCTTTGTCTGTTTTTCGGCTTGTCTACGCTCGGTAATGTCGCGTGCAATACCGCGAAATCCAATGGGTTGGTCTTCTGAATCCCTCATGATTGATACAGACAATTCTAAAAATCTCTTTGTACCGTCTTTTTTGCTAGCTTCCCACTCAAATGCCTTTACGGTTTTCCCGGTCCGGTAGACTTCGTTAAAAGTTTTGTAGGCATCTCTGGCGGTCTTTTCATCCATGTACTCCCGGTTATTCATGCCCATCAATTTATCTTTAGGATATCCGATAATCCTACACATGGAATCATTAAAGAAGGTTAAGTTTCCGGCCAGATCAAGCTCGTAATACCCGTCCTCAATGCTTTGGAGAATGGTTCTATGTTTCTCTTCGCTTTCCCGCAACGCCTCCTCTGCCACCTTCAGCTTGGTTATATCGGTGGCTACCTGCAAACGGACCATACGCTCATCCACCCATTTAATCGCCCTGATATAATACATGTGCCACTTTTCTGTCAGCGGATTTTTTCCCTCCCAGATACAAACACCGGTTGGATTTCCCTCGTTGTCTATCAATTGGTCTTTTTTACAATAGACGCAGGGTTCGGATTTATTACGAAACACCTTCCAGCAAGTTTTTCCAATTAAATTTTGCCCGAAACTGTCTATTATGTGTTTGTTAACAAACAAAACCTCGTAATTATCTATGTCAGCAACATAAACATCTGCATCGATGCTGTCCAAAACGGTGAGAAACCTTTCATGGGATATTCTCAATGCCTTCTCCGCCCGCACACGATCAACGATTTCATTCCTGTAATCTTCAAGTGTACCCTTCAGTTCCTTGCGCTGTGCTTTAATTGTGTTGAAATCCCTTGTAGAACGAAAAGAAAGGAGAAATGCCTGGGATAGAATAAAGATAAAACCACCCAACGGCGCAAAAAATCCGGTTTTTATGATGCGTTCAACGTGCAGCATATCATTTATTGCGGCAATATTTAAAATCATAAAACCGCATAGAAAAATTAGGGCTTCGACATTTTTTTGAAGCAATGCGCCGATTATCACATAAAGTGAATAAATAAATACAACTATGGTAATGATCTCATAGATATTGAGGGTATACGAGTAAATGCGGGCCGGAGTAAATATCACAATCAATGAAAACGCAACACCCAGTGCCGTGCTCACAACGACAAAATGCTTTGAAAAATCACGAAATAGAAATCTTATAAAACGAGCAAAAGCCGGCACCAGCAGGTAAAATGAAAGATATTCCAGCTTGACCATCCATTGCCAGCTTATGGCCGGAAAAAAATGAATAATGTATCTTTCCTCAACAGAAATGAGTCGAATAAAAATTAATATACAGAATAGGCCGAAATAAAAATTCGAGGGAACTTTTCTTCTGAGAATATACAGCCCAAAATGGTACAGGGCGATGATGAAAATACTACCAGAGAAAAATAAATCAAAACTGATTTTTTTCTGTTTTAAGGCCCTTATTTCAGTTTCTTCTCCCAGCTGAATAACAGCCCAAGCACCGCCCCGGCGGTGGTGAAAATTGGATACTTGCAAAAGAACCTCAATTTGGTTTGATTCTACTTCAAAGTCTATTATCTGAGGGTAATAGTAGGGGATGGTGGTTTCGCGCGTTTTTCCGGTCACACCCGACGCGCATACTTGCCTGCCATTTACATAGCCTGTATAAGCAGTGGCAATTTCCAAAATTCTTAGGGCCAGTGATTGGTTCGGATTGTGGATTAATATTTTCAAGCGATAGGTCGCATACCCTTCTCCTGGAAGCTTCTCTCCTTTTACTTCGTAATTATTCCAGTAATCCGGTACTCTGATGTATCCGGGTTTTTGGGGTGGCGCTGCAATTGAAAAATCTGACGGTGTCAAGAGTTGTCTCCAGTAAAACTCATACTCACCGGTGAGATTGACCGGGCCGTCCCTTTTGAAATCCCAACCGGTTAGATCCAGCACGCCCTTGACCGCTTCAGGAGGAGTTTTATCCGAGAAATCAGACTGGCAGCCGATAAAAATGGAAAAAAGAGAAATGATCCAAAATAAAAGATATCTGTGTAATTCAGATTTCATGACTTTTTTGGATATTGCTGAATGTTATGATTGAAAAAATACCGTTTGAAGCGTAACACAGTCCCGTTCAAGGCAGAATATAGCAAAAATACTGTAGGACTAGATGATTTCAGCAAGATCGGAGATCAGCGGAGTGATTTCTTAAGAATTCAATATGACATACCCGGTGGTCTGTCAATAAATAAAAGGGATCAAAGCTTGGCTAGGAGTGAATGCGACACTCCAAATAGCAACAATTTGCAGGACATTTGAAGAAGACCGGTGGAATATGAAAGGATTGCAGCTTGAAATGAAATGTGTCCACTTTATCGGAGGAATATCAGGCTCTTGATGCCCATTTCTTTTACAAATTGCCGTTAGCCAAACCATATTAACCCATAAATCGCTATGGACAATAGGATAAAGAAATTTATGACCATGTCGACCTGTTCCTCAGGCATGGTGTCTGTTCGATGGTAAACAGATTCAGCAATAAGGCGGTGAGAGTTTCTCAGCTTCACCGCCTTATTTCGTCCTGCACACTTCCGGGATTCATACCCTCAAATTTTCAGCTAACACCCTTAAAACATTTTTTTATGCGGATACGGTCAACTCTTCCAGTCGCGATTTGGCCGTTTCCACCACGCCGGGATCTTTGTCATTGTCCACCACCTGTTGCAAAACGGTCGGGTTGGTTTCGTTTTGCACCGCTTTTTTACGGACCTCTGGATTGGAGTGTGCAAGTTTGGGCAGAAATAAGTCTTTAAACGCCATTTTATCCTCCTTCCGTCTGTTGATTAGGGTTATCGGCAATGGTCAATAAATGACTGTTTCGCTGCCAAAGAGCCGTAACCGAAGGGCGGTGCCATTGATCATCATAAGATAGTTTATCAAAATGTTATGTTCAATTCGGAAGAGGGGTTTTTGCACATTGAGCATACGTCAGAATTGTAAGATGTTGTTTCGTCGTTTAGATTGCGTCGCGGGTGTACAGAAAGCTTTCAGTGGAACAAAGAAGAAACGGTGCAGCAATTAATTTTAGGTTTCAAGCGAGCCGGTACATATCCTTTGGAAGTTGAATACGGCTTATGGCAGTTTCTGATTAAATATCACCTCCTTTGGTATTTGATATGATCATATTTATTTCAGAAGATGGATATGATGTCAACCGTTGAATTCCACTCGACTTAATGATGATATCCGGCTTTCATATTCCGGCAAAAATTTTACTGAAAAATTTAACAAACGGCCAAATGGCGCCACCCAGGATGGATACCCCTGTCACTCTTCCGAATATGATTAATCCGATGAGGATAAAAGGACCGTAACGCTCCAGAAAGTATATTATGTCTCTATAGTTGTCCGGTAAAAGCCCGGATAATATTTTCGAGCCATCCAGAGGAGCAATGGGAAGGATATTGAAAATGGCCAGGGCCAGATTAATCTGCAGGCTCATAAACACCATAAAGATGAGCAAACCCATCACCGAATACTGATCAGGTGCTTTGGCCATAGTAAAAAGAAGTCTTAAAAAAATACCACTGATCAGCGCTAAGATCATATTTGCCAGAGGACCAGCCGCGCTGATGAAGAGCATATCTTTTTTAGGGTTTCTCAATTGATTGGGATTTACCGGCACAGGTTTGGCCCATCCGAAATGGACCAGGAAAATCATGATGGTACCTAACGGGTCCAAGTGTTTTAGCGGATTTAAGGTTAAGCGACCACTTTGCTTGGCAGTATCATCTCCATATCGATTGGCAACATAAGCATGGGCAAACTCGTGAAAAGTGAGTGCCAGCAAAATCGGCGGAGCGATTAGCAATATCGATTTTAAATCCATTTAATTTCCTTACCCAAGCAGCAAATATCGCAAGCAAGTCGGTCGTTCCGACTTTACAAGTGACCTTTTAGATTTTAATGCTTATACTGTTTCTCATAACAGGCAAACATGAGGAATAGATAAAAAAGCTTTCTATTTCTCATGGGGTTCCTGGCTTTTGCCTTTTGTATTGCCCAGGCATACTCTGCACCGGTCATCGCTGCATGACTGGCAAAAAAAACAATCCTTGCAGGGATGCTTTTTATAACAACCGTTCTGTTTTTCCGGAACAAAAATTTTTCCCTTTAATCCGGGTGCTTTAACAAATTTCATCATTGACCTCAGCCAGCGGCTGAATCAGGGAATGCGATACTTCTAACCGCCGATTATCTCTATCGGAAAAAACAAGTCATGACCTCCGGCCCAGCCGGAGGCTTGCATAAAGCCCTATAAGGGCATCGATACTGATAACCCCTTAAGGGGTATTATTGTGTTAAAATTACTGTTCTGCGACCAAATCCATTTT
>JAXHVO010000021.1 GCA_034189135.1 Thermodesulfobacteriota bacterium
CTTTAACGAGTTGCCAATGCAAGTAAATTATGCATTTTCTGGAAAATCTTCGTTTTACTTCTATGCGATTTTACATCGTAAATTCAAACAGTTTTCAATTGTCGTTCAGACACTAATTAAAAAATTGATTTTTTGTCAACTATTTTCTTGACAAGTTTTTTGAGGGGGAATTTTCGGCAGAAAAAAGGCCATCAACTTTTGAACTTTGGCGAGATCGGAGTTGATGGCCTGGAAAGTGTTCCAGTGGACAAAGCCACTTAGGAACCTTTACTTTTTTCTATCGTATCTTCCCGGAAAAATCAAGAAAGGAGGTGATTTTATTGAACACAAGCAGCCTTGAAACAACAGACATATTCAGAGGCGCATTCTTTTTATGCATGGGCGGTGATTTAAGTGATATCCGGTTCAGAACCAATGGAAAACGAATCGCATCTTTTATGTTTACCGGCGCTGATCTGGATAAGCTGGATAAAGATTATATGAACGGCCATGCCCTGGTTAATCCGGTTCAGTTCAGAGAGTCCTTAAATCGTTTGCGTGACATTTTATTTGAAAAACTACGAGATAGCAGGAGATACGAGAATGATAGAAAAAGAAAAAATCGAACGCATCAAAACCACGGTTGACCTTGCCGCCCTGGTCAGGGCCAAAGGCGTTAAACTCAAGAAAAACGGCAAAAGCTTTTTTGGCCTGTGCCCCTTCCATGACGATCACAATCCATCACTTTCTATCAATCCAACCACAAACTTATGGCAGTGTTTTGGCTGCGGCACAGGCGGTGATGTGATCCGGTTTGTCGAGCTGTTTGACCAGGTGGACTTTAAAGAGGCGGTCGAGATATTGACGGATAACGGTTTTAAAAAGACCGCTGAAAAGGGGTCAAGTCCATTTATGACTTATTTGGCCAGTAATGATAGGCAATCCAATTATGGCACGACCATTTAGAATACAATATCCAGATGCATAGTAGCATGTAATGAACCGTGGAAGACGTGGCGAGGATATTTTTTCAGATGATCAGGACTATATGATGTTTAAGTATTTTATCCGCTGCCTTGATAATGAAGTGCCCTTTACCCTGCAACAAATAAAACAAATGAACCACCTATCCAATAAATCCTGTTAATCCTGTCAACATTAGTGGCTTCCAGACATCCACGGTTGAAAGATATGAGTTGATATTTAAATCTCTTTGTTTTAAAAATATTTCTCATTATTTTCTGCCTTAATTCAGGCTTTTTTTCTAAGGAGGATTTTATGAATGATATCAATGTAAAGGATGAGGCTTCAACTAAATTTAAGCCTTTTCTGGATGTTGTATTAAACAAATATATGGACAAGATCCATTCCATTCACCTCACGGGGAGTGCATTGACTGAAGATTTTAATCCCCATACCTCGGATATCAATTCCATCATTGTACTGAATCGAATGGATTTGAAATTTCTTGAAGATTTTGCCCCTCTTGGCAAAAAATTCGGCAAAAAGCAGGTTGCTTCCCCGCTGATTATGACCCCGGATTATATTTCAACTTCCCTGGATGTTTTCCCGGTTGAATTTCTAACCATAAAACTCCTTCACCATACCGTTTTCGGACAAGATATCCTCCAAGACATTGAAATAAACCACTCTGATCTCAGGCATCAGTGTGAAAGTGAGCTGAAAGTGAAATTAATTGAACTCAGGCAGGGATATCTTTCTTCTTTAGGGAGCAAAAAGTTCCTAGCAGACGGATTCATACGTTCTTTTTCCGGATATATTCCCCTTTTCAGGGGTATCATTGTTCTTTTTGGGAAAGCGCCTCCCAAAGAAAATGAAGAGGTACTGACCGCTTTGCGGGATGCATCCGGTGTTAATCTCGATGTATTTAAAAAGGTATTGAAAGCTAAAAAAGATAAAACAGAGCTTTCCATTGAAACGTTAAACTCCATATTCGAAGACTACTATAGGGCGATCGAACAACTGGGGAATATTACCGATGAAATTAAAGCGTAATTTAATATATATTCTTTCAATTTTATTTTTATTGCTGTTGACGGCCCAATTTTCCCATGCGGTCAGCATACCGGAAAGCCCCGGCAAACATGTGGTTGACCTTGCAGATATCATTGATCATCCGATTAAAATCAAACTCAATCAGTACTTAAGAGAACTCCAACTGAAGACCACCGCACAGATTGCGATTCTCACCATTAAAAGTCTCGAGGGCGGATCAATTGAAGATTTATCCATAACGGTGGCTCATGATAAATGGAAACTCGGCCAAAAAGGAAAGGACAACGGCATATTGCTGCTGGTATCCCTCAACGACAGAAAGTACAGAATTGAAGTCGGCTACGGCCTTGAGGGAGTGATTCCGGATAGTTTGGCCGGAAGCATTGGACGCAACTATCTGGTTCCTTTTTTCAGAAAGGGGGATTATTCCACCGGAATTTATACTGCTGCGGTTGCTTTGGCCAATGAAATCGCCAAAGATTCCGGCGTCACCATCAGCGGAATGCCACAACCGGGGAAGACCTTTCAACGCACCAAAGAAGATCAGCCCACCGGTTTCTTTGGCAAGATCGTATCCGTTATTTTTTTCGTCATTTTATTTATTCTGTTTATCAGAAATCCAAGACTGTTTCTCATGCTTTTGCTTTTTTCTTCCATTGGAGGAAGACGCGGAGGCTGGGGAGGCGGAGGCGGTTTCGGTGGAAGCGGCGGCTTTGGTGGCGGAGGCGGCGGTTTCGGCGGAGGCGGCGCTTCAGGGGGATGGTAAGATCATAATGATTCGAGGGTTCAGGTGTTCGAGTGATCCGCCACAGAACAGGCGGATAAAACTGCTTAAGAATTAAAAGTTTAGTAAAGGTACTATGTAACCATTTACGGCTTGAAACTCGAAATTGAAAAGTAGAAATTCGGGAAACATGAAAACTAAATTTCCAATCTCAACTTTCTAATTTCAACGTACTGTGAACGCTTACAATCAATCAATCTGGAAGAAAACCATTTTAAAATACCTTTATGGAGGTTTCTATGTCAACTGGAACAAAAATCATTCTAATCATATTCGGTGTATTTCTCTTGCTTGCCTTGCTGGTGGGCGGAAAACTGATCAGCGGGTATAACACCGTCATTTCCATGGACGAAAATGTTAAGGGAAAGTGGGCCCAGGTGGAAAATCAGCTCAAGCGAAGGTATGACCTTATTCCCAATCTGGTTGAAACAGTTAAGGGCTATGCCAAACACGAAAAAGAGCTGTTTGAAAATATTGCAGAAGCCAGAACCAAGTACTTTCAGGCCAAAGGTGTAAAAGATAAGGTGGCAGGCGCCAATCGTCTTGAAGGTGTACTGTCAAGGCTGCTCCTTTTGCAGGAAAGATATCCGGACCTAAAGGCAAACCAGTCGTTTCTCAAGCTCCAGGACAGCCTTGAAGGAACCGAAAACAGAATTGCGGTTGAAAGGAAAAGATACAACGATGCGGTTCAGATCTTAAATACATACATCCGAACATTTTTCGGCAGATTCTTTGCCGCATTTGCCAACGTCTCAAAAGCAGAATACTATGAAATTCCTGAAGCTGAAAAGGCCGCACCCAAAGTGAAATTTGAATAAATGTAACTAATCACGTCGTCAGGCTGAAGCTGTTTAGACTGAAGGCTGAAGGGGAAAAAACACGATTTCTGTATGTTGACGAAAATATCTGATTTCCATGACAACCTTCTTTCTTAAACCTAAAATCTGAGTAGTTACTACAAAGAATACAAGGTCAAATGAAGAAATATTTTCTCATTTTCTTTATCTGTATCCTCGGAGCGGTTCTTTATACCCTCTATTTTCATCAAATACTTTTTCCACTCCAAAACATTGACTTTAAGCACAGGCCGGCCGGTAATGCCCATCTTTTTGACTACGCCAATATACTTCAAGATGTGGAAGAATATTCAAATAACTATCTAAAAACGATTAATGATCGTTATAAGATAGAAACGCTTATGGTAAGCATTCCCTCCCTTAACCACCTGAGAACTGTTGGGGAAGCGGCTGTGGAGATATTAAACAACTGGAAAATCGGAAAAGATGATAATGGCAGAGGAATCCTCCTGCTGCTGGCAGATAAAGAAAAACAGGTTAAACTTGAAGTATCGTATGAACTGGAAGACGTATTTACCGATATTTTCTGCGGCTATGTGGAAGACAAACAGCTTGGACCCTATTTTTTAGCTGGACAACTGGGCACCGGCCTGCTGGCAGTCATGGAAGAAATAGAAAACCGCGCTCAAATAAAACACCAGGGTAAATATAACGTCCATTCAATTTCACGGTTGGATGGTATTCTGCTTTCAGGAGGTGCAGGGGCCACACAAAAGTTACTCGAGTTTAACAAAGAGACTGTGCAAACAGGCAACGCTTTTTTTCCGGCCGGAAAAACCCCTGCGCAAGCATGGGAGACCCTGCTAAACAGCTGGCGCATGAAGTCCCGCAACCCGAACCTGGAAATATATACCCACGTCACCCGACTGGCTTACAGGGATTTTCAAAACCTTCCGGATTCCCGATATGAAGAAGATGTAAAAACCTACGGGAAAAAACCCTATGAGGTCATTGGCAATAATCATTATGCGGTCATTTTTTTCGGGAATAAAACCGGATGGGAAAATGCCCCCTTCTTATTCTGCAGGACTTCTGAAGGATGGCAGTTTGATATCGTCCATCAACGCAAGTATATCCGCATGGGCCCCAACCCCAAATGGGGGATTGAACGCACCAACCATCCCTATATCGATCTGTTAGCAAAATGCCCTTATTGGATGGGTCAGGACATCCCCCTTGAAAAACAGGATAAATATCGAACGATCGATGATAAACAAATTGCCGGGCAGATCAAAAGGCTTGAAAAGAAATATCAAACCAATCCCGCTGACATCGGTTTACTGATTGAACTGGGTAGGTTATATACCATTACGTCTATGGGCTTAAAAAGCATTCCTATTTTGAAAAAGGCGAAACAGTTTAACCCTGACCACCCGCTTCCGTATAAATATCTTGCCATTCGCTATGTGGACAGTACTTACCAGTACCGTAAAGCCATACAAGAGATGAAAGCCTATGTAAAATTAAAACCGGACGATGTCTTTGGGCGAAATTTTTTGGGTTATGTTTATTTTTGCCTAAAAAAATATCACCCGGCCATTACTGAATTCAATAAAGCCGTGGAGCTGAAAAAAGACAATTGTTACGCTTTTTGCAAATTATCAAGATGTTATGGTTTGCTTCATCTCAATAAATCTAGATCCGTAATGCCTATTTCAACCCACAGCAACAAGCAACTTACCATTGAAATGCAGCAAAAAGCCCAACAGACGGTGACACCGGATGCAAGAAGAATCACCTGGTTGAAATCGTGGCTGAGAAAAAATAAGCTGTTATAGCAGACCTGTCTAAACGCGGATGTACAAATAAAAAAGGGCACCTCAAGTTGAAGTGCCCTTTTTTTGAATAATGGGGGGGGTTATTCAATCGGATATCCGGCTTTTTCCCAAGCCTTCCAACCACCAGCCATATTTTTGACGTTTTTGTATCCCATTCGACAAAGGGTACAGGTTGCCAGGCATCCCCGTCCTCCGCTCTTGCAGTACATGGCAATTTTGGCATTCTTGTCGGGGATTTTTTTAGCAATCTTAAACTCCAGCAAGCCCCTGGGGATATTCATTGCCCCGGGGATATGTCCCATTTTAAACTCCTTTTTTGTCCGACAGTCCAAAAAAATATATCCGCCTTTGTCTAGTAGGCCTTTGGCTTCAGAGACCGATACCTCACAAATATTTTTTTTGGCTTCGGCCACAAGCTCTTTGGCTGTCATATCCTTGGCCACCGCAACAGGAGCGGTCAGAGCCAAGGTTGAAACTATAGCCAGTACAAATACAAACAGAATACTTTTTTTCATGGCATTTCCTCCTTTAATCCTTAAGTGTGAAGACCATTTGCCGGCAGATACCTTGAGACGATATCACTAAATGTCTGTTTGCCATTATCTTCCGGTATTGAATCATTATCGATCATTTCGCTGATTCAAAAACCTGCGGTAAAAGCCGGGTGTAGCTCTTTTTACTCATTTCTCCTTTTAGGGGGAATCAGATGTTTGGGCACAATCACATTTTTGTTCGCCTTTACATATTTTCTTTTCACATCCTTTTTAAGCAGAAACAGTTCTTTATTTCCATGACAGGCATTGCACGTTTTGTTTTGCGGCGTCTGTCTTCTTATATTATGCGGCGTAGCCAGTTTCCACGTGGGAAGTCTATCAAAGTTTTTCAATCCACGCTTGACATAAAACTTAAAGGTATCCTGATCCACCGGGATATGACGAACCGTAACAAAACTTTCGGGTCTTTTTTCCGATTTCGCGGGATTCAGACCGATCTTGAATTGCATGTCTGACGACTTGGTTTTAAAGAACTTAAGGCCTTTTTTATCCTTTCCAACATGACAGGCATAACAGTTTTTGTAGGGCTGTGAATGACAAACATTACAGCTCACCTGATCTTTATGAATCCAATGGTTTTTAACATTTTGCGCTTTTGCGTCATAGATCGCCTGATGGCAATCCAAACATTTGGGACCGTTTTCCACCTCATAACGATTCGCATAATCCTTGCCATCCCCGTGCATTTCATCTGCTTTGTGGCACTTATTGCATTTAAAATATTTTTCTTTATGTATATCCGGTTTAAATCCCTTATTTTCACCGAGATACTCTTTTCCGACCCGGCTTCCGTGACAAGCCGTACAGACTTCCTGCATCGGAGGTCTTTTCTGGAACAGGTGTCCTTCCAGTAATCCTCCTTCCACCGAATCAGGACGGCTGATATGGCATTGCCCGCAACTGCTGTGGCAGGCACTGCAATGACCCTCTCTGGCCGCATTTACCTTTTGGTGGACCGGCTTGTCCGTATTCGCCCTGGCGTCTATTATTTTCTTAAAAGGAGACAGGCTAATGTGAAGGCTGGTTTTATAGTTTTCTGCAATCTCTTCATGGCATGCACCGCAACTTTCTGACGGATCAGGAAAGGATGGATCTTTGGCTACTCCTTTGTGGGCTTTACGCCAGTCAGGTTCGTCTGGATTACCACCATGGCATTCCTGACATTCAATCTCACCATGATTTTCATCTTCGGCTATTTCGCTGTCCACAAAGAGCTTTTCGTGCGGAGCCAACGGCTCCACCGCTCCACCTCATCCCTCTCCTTTCGTTTCTGCTGAAGCTCCGGGCTTACCTTTATTGACTTTAGCAATCTCTCTGGTGATCTTTATCAACTTTCGTGCATTTGTATGGCAGGTGAAACAGTAATTCTCCTTCTCTGCCGATCGGGCCCCCGGGCTGCTATAAAGCAATAAAAGGGAAACAGCAAAGACCAACCCCAAACAAATGACAACTCTAATGGCTTTCATGGTCTTGCTCCTTAATTTTCATACTTCAATTATTCTTGGCATCAATTTTACCCCTCAAACAATCCTCCTTTACCCTTATCACCTCCTTTATGCTTTAAACCAGGTCCCATCAGCGGCTATACTTGAATCCAGGCATATGAAACCGAGGTTCGTTTAGCTTCTTAGACAAATATGCCGCCACTATCTGGTCTATCTCTCCGGCAATGCCGGTGGTTAAATGGATCTTTGCACTCTGAAGCATGTGGTAAAGCAAATCACTGATTCCGCTGCATATAATGGTTTTAACTTTCAGCTTTTGCAAAATTGCCGCGCGTTCCGTTATGGACAACTGATCCAGATAGATCTCACTTCTTTCTATTTCTTTGCTATGGTCAATATCCACCAACAAGAGCCGGGTACATGAATCAAACACCGGCGAAACCCTTGATTGAAAAATGGGAATCGCAATTCTAACCATACCGGTTATGCTTTAATTTTTTTCGGTTCACTAAATGAAAGGCCTATCGGTCTCATTATTGAACGACAACACTACACATATATTTCAGCAATATACGTGCCAAAACCCCAATTAATTTTCCCA
Source organism: Thermodesulfobacteriota bacterium (assembly GCA_034189135.1). Classification (NCBI taxonomy): domain Bacteria; kingdom Pseudomonadati; phylum Thermodesulfobacteriota; species Thermodesulfobacteriota bacterium. Next base: position 8,015 of record JAXHVO010000021.1, read on the forward strand.
TCATAGATAACTGACTGAATAACAATTAAATAAATAATATTTAAAAATTAACATCATCAGTATTCACCCGATTATTGGGGTCATTTTACACCCGTTTGCTACATTTTTAAGGAACAAAATAGCCCCATTATAATCCATATATTATGACTTTTATCGATTTTAATTCGCCAAAACCGGTCTAGATGATTGACATCACCACTATATTATTGTTAAAAAAAGATGTTTGTTCGCAGCTATTTTGTAGGCCAAACAGCCCTGCAGCAAAAAACGGCATTTAACAGATAAAAATAATTTTTGCATAAGCCAAAAATCCAACTGGGTAAATGAAACTACCTAAAGAACAAATTAAAGAACACTATCAAATTATCTTGGACAGCATTGCAGATGGCGTTTTTACGGTTAACCTGGATTTACACATTACCTCCTTTAACAGAGGATCAGAACATATCACCGGGATCCCCAGAGAAGAGGCGATCGGACGGCCGTGCTTTGAAGTCTTAAGGGCCAGTATGTGTGAAACCGACTGCCTTATTCGCAAGACCATTGAGGAAAAAAAACCGATTGTAAACATGCCGGTCTATATTCTTCGTGCGGATAAAAAGCGCATTCCCATCAGTGTGACCACCGCTTTGTTGAAAGATTCACAGGGCGAGATTATCGGAGGCGTGGAGAGTTTCAGAGACTTGACGGTAGTTAACAAACTGAGGAAAGAACTTCGCAAACAACATTCTTTTGACGATATCGTGAGCAAGAGCGGGAAGATGCTCGAACTTTTTTCAATTCTGCCACAAATATCTGAAAGCAACAGTACCGTGCTGATTATGGGGGCAAGCGGTACCGGAAAAGAGCTTTTTGCCAGAGCCATTCATAACAATAGCCTGAAAAAAAAGGGGCCTTTCATAGCCATCAATTGCGGTGCCCTGCCCGACAATCTTTGCGAAGCCGAACTCTTTGGATACAAGGCCGGTGCGTTTACGGATGCAAAAAAAGACAAGCCCGGCCGGTTTGCCCTGGCCCAGAATGGGACCATTTTTCTAGACGAAATCGGTGATATCTCAAAGGCCGTGCAGGTCCGCTTGCTCCGTGTTCTGGAAAATAAGGTCTACGAACCTTTAGGATCCACCAAAACAATCAAAACAAATGCCAGGGTAATTGCGGCCACCAACCGAAACCTGGAAAGTATGGTAAAGGAAGGTAAATTCAGGGAAGACTTGTATTTTCGTATTGATATTATAAAATTATCACTACCGCCTCTTTTAGAACGAAAAGAAGATATTCCGCTGCTGGCAGACCATTTTTTAGAACGCTTTAAGCATTTAACCGGCAAGAAAAACGTAGGCCTGTCCCAAAAGGCTGTAGCCGCACTGATGCTCTATGATTGGCCGGGAAATGTACGTGAACTGGAAAATGCCATCGAACACGCCTTTGTGCTCTGCCGGGATGATTTGATCCGCATGCATAACTTACCTGACCGGATTGTACCCAAAAACGATTCCGTGCTTGTCCCCACGGGTTTGACCCTCAAGGAAATTGAAAAACACGCCATCCAGCAGGCCCTTCAAAGAAACCAGTGGAAAAGAATGGCAACGGCCCGTGAACTGGGCATCGATAAGAACACCCTGCGCCGTAAAATCAACCGGTTCGGAATCGCTACACCCCGTTAGTTTTTTTTTAAAATAAGCGTTGGCGCATTGCTTTGCGGTTTATGTTTTGTTTGAATTTTATACGCCAACCGTCTTAAACAGTAAGTTTTTGAATCTCCTTGGCTTTCTTAGCAGAAAAAATCTAACCAGCTTATTAAATTTTGTTTCTACCCCATTGATTTCTTTTTTAATTGAGTTGTCACCACCGCAAAAAGAGGTAATACACATTTCCGGTCTCAAATCAGATGGGAAAATGCACGGTCCTTCTCCTCCTTTAAGAAAGATACAGTTGGACGAAAATAAGGTTTCTTTTTTTAAACATTCCGAAATTTCACCTCTCACAGAGCTTTCCATCACCAAAATATACACAAAATCCGTAAGGGTGATAATTTCGTCCGGTTGTATATTACGGCAACATAGTCCCCGGCACCTGTGCTGACAATAGGCTAAAATCTCTTTTCCCTCTTTAAAAAGATTATTTTGAGCCATTTGAATTTCTTCACATATTCCCTTAACAGCTATCAGATCTTTATGATCTAAATCTTCAATAATTCTCTGCGCTTTGTTAAATTTATATTTTAGCCCCATTTTAGAGATTTACCAAACCAAAAGATCTGTTCAAGCTCCCCGATATATATCCTTCCAGATCCATGGATATATATAAAAACCCGAGATCTTTCAAATTATTTATAATAGCTGTCCTGGTTTTATCATCGATTAATTTTTTAAAATCACCTGGACTTACCTCTATTCTGGCCACCTCATTGTGGTATCGTACACGACAGGATATAAATCCAAGACTTAAAATGAATCGTTCGGCCCGGTCAATCTTGTCAAGGGCTTCTCCGCTTATGGGAATGCCATATGGAATCCGGCTGGCAAGGCAGGCCATTGAAGGCTTATTCCATACAGCTAAACCCATTTCTTGGGAAAGCCTGCGGATATCTTTTTTTGTCATTTTCGCATCCAACAGCGGAGCAATTATTCCCATTTCCACTGCCGCCTTAAATCCCGGGCGAAAATCATCCAGATCGTCCACATTGGCGCCATGGGCGACATATTGAATCCCCATTTCAGCAGCCAGTTTTAAAAGCCCTTCGGCAAGCAGTTTCTTGCAGACGTAGCACCTGTCCTCGTTGTTAACCACAAACTCGGGCAGTTTCATCTCTCTTGATTGCATCATAATGTGCTTTATACCCAATCTTTTGGCAAACTTTTTGGTAAATTCGGTTTCTCTTTCAGGGTGAATGGGAGATTGTGCCGTTACCGCAATTACATTCTTGTGTAATACTTTACTCGCCGTCTCAAGAAGAAATGTGCTGTCCACACCGCCTGAGAAAGCAACCATCAAATGATCGTATCTCTCTATAATCGAAATTAATTTTTGCTTTTTATTTTGAATGTCTTTGTTCATTTACTTGTTTTATATGGAAATACCCAACAGTATTATTCTTTCCTTGTTTTCGATCTCTTTTTCCAAATGGATGACATCTTTTCTTATTCCTTTTACAAAATCCACATCCTCTATGGAAGCCAGATTGATTTTAACATTATATAAAGCGGAGAGAACAGCAGTTCTTGCCATCATAGCTGCCACTGCCCCGTCTGTAACGGCATTCTTATTTCCGTGTTTTACTACTTTATGGGCTAGTTCAATAATCTTTATAGCTTTTTTGGCTACACCCAGTGGAACCAGGGCAGCATTTTTTAACGCATCCTGTATCGCCCGTTTTCTCTTGTTCTCCTCCTGTCCATTGCCTTTTGGCAATTTAAATGCTGTCAGCACATCATCATATGCACCTGAATCCCGGTCTATGTCTTTCATAAGTTCAATTCTAAAATCAGTGGCATCTTTTACAATATCTTTCATCTGTGTTTCTGTTGCTTCAAAACCTTTTTTCCCTATCGTCAGGTGAGCCACCATTTCAGCAAGGCTTGCCGCTATAGCCGCACTCAGTGCAGAAATACTCCCTCCTCCGGGAACCGGAGAACCTGACGCGGTCTTTGCCAGAAATTCTTTTATGCTTAACTCTGCTAAATTCATATGATTCATTTTATTCCTTTTCAAAAACCAGGTTTCCGTCTTTTATCACTTTTTCTACCGTACTTACCCCAATATGGTAGGGAATATATTGGTAAGAGGGAAATTCAAGTACGATAACATCACCTTTCTTGCCGATATCAATACTTCCGATTGTATCTGCCCTGTCGAGGGCCGCTGCTCCGTTAATTGTCAAAGCCGTCACAGCCTCCTCCGTGGTTATATCCATATAAAGAACAGCCAGGGCAAAAATCAACGGTATGGACTCCGTAAAACAGCTTCCCGGGTTTAAGTCGGTTGCCAGAGCCACCGCACAGTTGCTGTCAATCATGTATCGGCCCTTGGCGTATGGTTCTTTCAGGCTGAATGCCGTTGCCGGAAGCAATGTAGCTACTATGCCTTTTTGGGCCATATCCCGGATACCTTTTTCAGAGGCGCAAAGCAAATGATCTGCCGATACGGCACCGAGTTCGGCAGCCAGTTCTGCCCCTCCAAGCTGAACAATTTCGTCTGCATGAATTTTTAATAAAAATCCCATATCCCGGGCTCGACTTAACAGTCGCCTCGACTGCTCCACGGAAAATACATTCTTTTCGCAAAAAATATCGCAAAATTCTGCCAGCCTTCTCTTTGAAACTTCGGGTATGACATGTTCAATCACATAGTCGATATATTCGTCTTCCCTTCCTTTATAATCTTTTGGAACAGCATGAGCGCCTAAAAATGTCCGCACAATATCAACCGGGTGGGTTTTATTCAAGTCCGACATAACTTCCAACTGTTTCAGCTCAGTATCATAATCCAAACCGTAACCGCTTTTCCCTTCAACCGTGGTCACACCAAATGACAGCATTGAATCCAGCCTTTTTTCCCCAGCTTCAATCAATTCATTTTTTTTGGCTTCCCTGGTTGCCAGAACCGTATTGATGATTCCCCCGCCACGTTCCATAATTTCCATGTAGCTGTCACCGCGAAGCCTCCATGAAAACTCTTGTGCCCTGTAGCCTCCAAAGACAAAATGGGTGTGTGAGTCGACAAATCCAGGCAAAACCGCTTTGCCTTCGGCATCTATGACTGTAAATTTGTCTTCATCAAATCCGGCTAAAACTTCTCCGGTCTTGCCAACCGCCTTAATGATACCTTTTTCAATAACCACAGTCCCATCAGTAATAATTTTAAGATCGGACATGTCTTTTCCCTGTTTGCCTTCAAACCCGCTGCAGGTAACCAGTTGAGAAGAATTCTTTATGATGATATTTCCGTTCATTTTGTGTCCTTTTAGCTCATTTTGTCTGATTTAACTTACTCCCAAATCCTGGCTTCCAGTACCTGCTTCGTAGTAAAATTTTCTATTCCCATATAATACACAGCTGTATCAATTAAGGCCTCCATAGGCACAAGTCCGACAATTTCACTTCCAATGACCTGAACTCCATATCTTTTAGCCTCTGTCCTGACCAGCTCAAAAGACCGGTATAGAGACGTCTTGGTATAATCCGTCATATTCATGGAAACCTGAACAATGCCTCTTTCCGTTAAAGATATTCCGATGGCTTTGCAGTATCGCAGTCCTCCACTTATATGCCTGACATTTTTTGATATGGCGTCGGCAATTTTCATATCACCTGTATTCAGATTAACATTAAAAGCCACCAGCGGCATTCTGGCACCCATTGCTGTTACACCGGCGCTTGGATGGATTTTCTCCGGACCAAAATCAGGCTTCCATGCGGAAGCTTTCATTTTTTCGGCCATTTTCTCAAACTCTCCCTTTCTTATTAGCGCCAGATTTTTCCTTTCAGGAGCAGTAGCGGATTCTTCATATAAAAATATGGGCAACTCATATTTTGACGCTATCTCCTTGGCGACCTCTTTGGAAAAATCGATAGCCTCAGTCATGTTGATATTTCTCACCGGTATAAAAGGAACCACATCTATTGCCCCCATTCTCGGGTGCTGCCCCTTATGTTTTCTCATGTCAATGAGATCAATGGCAGTTCCTATGGCTTCCATAACCGACTGTTTCAGGGGAGGCGGCTCTCCTATGGCTGTGACGACCAGCCTGTTGTGATCTTCATCTCTTTGATAGTCCAAAAGCTTGACACCCTTTTTTCCTCTGAAGGGATGTATAATTTTGTCTATTTTCTCCAAATCTCTGCCTTCGCTGAAATTGGGAACACACTCTAAAATTTTTTTCATGCCTGACATCATCAAGCTCCTTTATTGTTTCTCTTCGGACATTTCATTTTCATCACTCAATCCCAGCAATGCATCAATCAACCCCATATCATTTCGAGCTTCTGCAGCAGATCCCTTCCACACAGCTCTGCCGGATTCCAGCACACAGACCTGATCAGACACTTCGAGAGCTCTTTGTGTGCTTTGCTCGACCAAAATAATGGTCAAACCGTCTCGTTTCAATTCTGTGATGGCCTCATAACAAATATCGATGACTTTTGGCATCAATCCCAAAGAGAGCTCATCGATTAAAAGTAATTGCGGTTTGGACATAAGGGCCCGTCCGATGGAGAGCATCTGTTGTTCGCCACCGGATAGTGATCCGGCCTTTTGCGGTAACCTTTCTCCTAATCGAGGAAATAGAGCAATGATCCGATCGATACCCTCCTGCGTCTTATTTTTGGCTCTGCTATACCCGCCTACGATTAGATTCTCCTTAACTGTCAGGCTTGCAAAAAGCCTCCGACCTTCCGGCGACACGGCAATTCCGCTTTTTATGCGTGCCATAGGCGATGCTTGAGTGATGTCTAAATCCTGGTAAATGACATGGCCTTCATGTACAGCAACATGGCCGGCAATACATAGAATGGTAGATGTCTTGCCCGCACCGTTGGCCCCGAGCAAGGCAGTAATTTTTCCTGCCGGAACATCGAGCGATAAGTTATGTACCGCAGTCATTTCTCCGTATCCACAACTTAAAAGATCAAGCTGCAACATGATGTTTTTCCTTTCCAACGTATGCCGCTCGTACCCCTGGATCACGCATTACTTCATCTGGAATTCCGTCTGCAATCTTGCAGCCATTATCCAGTACCACCAGTCGCTGGCTGACCCGCAAAACTTCACCCAGATTGTGTTCGATCATAACAACGGTCAGCCCTTTTTTATTGATGGTTGCCACCGTATCTGCCAGTTGTGCGGCTTCAATATTATTTAAACCGGCCAATGGCTCGTCCAGCAACAGAACTTTAGGTTCCAAAGCGAGAGCTCGGGCCACTTCAAGCCGCTTGGTCACTCCCAAAGGTTGGCTCACAACGCTTTTTTCTGCAGCATCGGCAATGCCAACCATATTCAGGTATTTTCGAGCACGTTTTCTTTCGGCCGAACGATCGCTATGAACCATGGCCTTGAACACGTTTTTAATACGTCGGTGACCGGCTGCCAGAGCAACGTTGTCCAGCACGGTCATAGACCTAAAAGGCCTTACTATCTGGTGGGTCATCGCCAGGCCCAACAAGGCCCGTTTGTGAGTGGGTAAATGGGTTATGTTCCGCTGTGCTAAAAAAACGTTAGCTGATTGAGGTTTGATGATTCCGGTGATGGCCAGCATCATAGTCGTTTTGCCTGCGCCGTTAGGTCCGATCATACATAAAAATTCGCCTTGATTAACCTTGAATGAAACATTATCCACGGCGACGACTCCGTCGAAGCGGACGGTGACATTTTTCATATCCAGGATTTCGTTCATCAAGACACCTCTTTTCCCCGTACCTTTTTTTTAATAAACCCGACCATACTCTTTACAAACCCTGCCAAACCGTCAGGTGCGAACCGCATGACGGAAAATAGCAAAGCCCCGTACAGCAGAAGTTTATAGTTACTGATGAAACGAAAAAATTCGGGCATGAGGGTGAGTATAATGGTGGCCACAATCACACCAAATACTGAACCAATCCCACCCACGGCCACCATCGAGAGTACGGTGATTGAAGTGATGAAACCGAAGTCATCAGGCATAAGGAACCGTGAAAAAAAAGTATACAGGCCGCCAGCAACGCCTGCCATAGCTGTGCCCATGGCAAAGGCTGCCAGCTTGTAAGCGCCCACATCAACGGTTACTACCCGGGCAGTGTCTTCGTCATCGGCCACGGCATCGAAAGCAAAACCCATCCATGACCGCTTTATCCACAAACTGAAAGCTGCGGTTAAACAGGCAATGACCATGACCAGAATCAGATATCCGACTTTTCCCAAGCCTGGCGCAGGAATTCCAGATATACCCAGTTCACCGCCCAGGGCTTCCTGTTGGCGCACAATTCCTAAAAATAAGAAACCGACACCCATGGTTGTAATGGCTAAAAAATCATGGCGTACGCGCAGGCTGGTCAAACCTACGATCAGTCCGGCGCCACTGGCCAAAATCATGCTAGCTGCAATGGCTGCAGGAAGAGGTATTCCGGTTTTTGCCAGAATGGCGGCCGTGTATGCGCCTATGCCATAGAATGCGGCATGTCCCAAGCTGATTTGTCCACAAAAACCGGAGATCATGTTCAGACCAAGTGCCAGAATGATATTTATACACACGATGGTAGCCAAACTGATTTCATAGATGCCCATAACCTATCTCCCGGATATCAATCCTTGGGGCCTGATCATGAGGACCACGATTAAAAATGCGAATGCGATGGCATCACGGTCCAAAAAGTCGCCAATGTAAATAGTGCCAAAAGCTTCGAGCACGCCCAGCAGCAGTGAAGCAATGAGAGTACCTCTGACGTTTCCCAAACCGCCCAGGACTATGATAGCCAAACCCTTATAACTGGGAACGCCGCCCATGGTTGGCTCGACTATATTGCTAAGAAGAGAAATAAAAATTCCGGCAATAGCGGCTAAAGCGGAGCCGATAAAAAAGTTCAGATATCTAACCTTAATGGTGTCGATGCCGAAAGACTTGGCCATCTCCGCATCGTCCACCGTAGCCCGCCATGCGATACCGATCCTTGTGCTCTGAGCCATGTATGAGAGCAAACCCAGCAAGACGATAGCGGTGACTACCATACTAATCTCCGCGGTCCTCAGGTTGACACCAACAAAGCTGATCTGTGATTGAAGCGGTGGATTGTTGTAAGTCAGTCCATAGGGTCCGAAAACCAGACGAAATATCTCTTCCATGGCAATGAACAGACCTATCGAGGCGATTAGAGCAACGTATGGGGGTCGGTTAAGGATGGGTTGGTAGCAGATACGATACATTAACATACCTACGATGCCGACAATTACGGCTGAAGAAATCATGGCCAGTGTCAAGCTGTCTGTGGCGTTGGTTATAATTAGTCCCAGATATGCTCCCATGGCTAAAAGACCTGCGTGAGCCACGTGCAGGATGCGAAGCAAACCGTAGACCAGAGTCAGCCCCACGGCAATCATGGCATACATACTGCCGTAAATGAGTCCTTGAATCAACAATTCTAGGTATAGCATAAAAGTCGACTCCCGGTGAATATCCCGCAGATCATCCTTCAGGAGGCAGAGTTTATATCTCTACCTCCATCTGGATCATAAGAATAGTAAACCTGTCTAGAGTTTACCCTTCCAGGTATGCGTCAAACAGATTTATTCTTCCGGTGGGGCAAGGAGTTTTGGATCATCAATAATCGAATGCCTGTGCCAGTTACCACTTTTGACTATCTGATTCTGAACAGCCTTCATGACTTCTCCCAGCTTGTTGAAGGCAATCGTGCCGGTAGAAACCTTAAGATTAGTCTCAGCTATAGCTTTTCTCAAGGCTTTTGGATTTGTCGATCCGGCCCGCTTTAAGGCATCAGCAGCGACCATGATGGCTGTATGGGCTGAAGCTGCCACCATATCTGCTTTGAAACCGGCTTTTTTCTCAAATTTTTTGATAAAACTTTTGGTCTCAGCAACATCCGAGTCGCGGTCCAGGCTGGTGGTGATGATCACCCCCTCTGATGCCTTACCGGCAATCTCAATGAATTTTTGTGAATCATATCCTTCCTGGCCGATAATTGGTACAGTCACACCGGCGGCTCTAAGCTGATTTACCAAAGGCCCGGCAGTAAAGTAGTACCCGGATGCATAAATGGCATCTGGATTGTCCGATTTGACCTTGGCCACTATCGAACCGAATTTTCTGTCCTTGATGGAGTATTGGTATTCATTAATTACTTTGACACCAAACTTATCGGTTGCATTTTTAAATCCGGCAGCCAACGACTTTCCAAAATCATTTCTAAGGGTGATGATGACCACGCGTTTTTTGTTTAATATTTTTCCTATAAGCTTTGCCCCAGCGCGCCCCTGAATCTCACCCAAAAAAGAAGTTCGGAAAACATAATCACCGGCACGTGTGATGTCCGGATGGATGGCATAAGCGGATATAAAGGGTATGTTTGCTTCCTGAAACACACCGGCAGCTGACCTTGTTGCACCGGAATAACTACCGGAAACACCTATGACGACTTTGTCCTGACCAATAAGTTTATTTGCAATATGTATTGCTTGGGATGGCTGTGCCTGATCGTCGTATATCACCAGTTCAATCATCTTGCCATGAATCCCCCCTGCTTCGTTGATTTGTTCCAATGCCAGTTTTGCACCCTCTGATGCCGATTTGCCATCGGATGCTGCAAAGCCTGTCAAGGGAACATTGAGTCCAATTTTAATTTTTTTATCAGCCATTGCAATCCCTGCTACCACCGCTATACCCAAAAATAATACCAAAACAATCACCGAAATTCTTTTAATCATTTCCGTACCTCCTTTTTATCATGTTTTCAAAATTTATATATGTGTAATATACCGAAATTAATTTGTATATCTCAGCCAATATGGAACAATTTTATAAACCACGATCAAACCTGTCACCCTCTTCATCCTACAATAATCGTTTTTTATTTCAAATCTTAAAATATGTATATACAATTTAACTTTAATTATTAATATATACTTTTTTGAATGCGCATTTTCAAATTAGTTGTATATACATCTTATATTTCTGGTAACAGTCCTCATTTTTTATGTCAAGTTTTTATTCTTTGTTTTAAATATCTCTAATATAAAATTCCTAATGACTTCTGATCAATTTTTTCACCCGGCTTGAAATTATCTTCAAATGCAAGTTCACCACGGATATAATATTCCACAAATGTGACCGGTTTTTCGAAAGTATAAGTTAAACGCTTGATATGAAAAGCAGGATGACCGGGAGGTTCATGGAATATTTCTGCAATTTCTTTTGTCATGGACAAAGCGGTCATTCGTTGCCAGACTTTGGTAAGCGGTAGGTTGAACTTTTTCACTAAAAGCTCGTGTATGGATATTTTTTCTAAATTTTCCCAAAGAATACCGCCGCATAAATCTCCACGTAAAAATCTGATTTCGTATCGAACCGGTTTTTCATTAAAAAAATGCAACCGTCGCGCAAGAATTGTTTGCTGTTTATATTGTAGCCTTTCGACAACTTCCTGTGGAGGCTCGGCTACAGGTTGAAGCTGTAATACTTTTGTGGTCAGTTTTACGTTTAATTCCTCGGCCTGTTGCCATGAGGGTTGAACTTTAAAATATCCTTGTGAAAAATTACGCTTTTTTACAAAAGTCCCCTTCCCCTGAATTCGTTTAACATAACCGTCATTCTCCAGCTCGGTTAATGCTCTGCGCGCAGTCATGCGGCTGACGGTGAACCTCTTTGCCAGCTGATTTTCTGATGGCAAGGCCGCTTTAAAATGATTCAGCCTGATGCCTTGAAGAAGATGCTGCTTAATTTGCTGGCATTTGGTATTTTGATTTCTCATTCTTTATCTTTATTATTCCAGCAATAAATGTATATACATCAATACATTTTAAAACTGTGTTGGCAATGAGCCAAATAAACGTTATATTTCTTTATGTTGTAAATCAAATATTTTATCCTATTTTATCATTAAACTATATTACAGGACTGACAAGCTATTGCATATTCAATCTATTTTGTCGATATTTTTCTTGACAATTAAAAAATATATTGTATAAACATAAAATGTATATACAACTTATTTTACTGGAGAGTAACCGCACGGGATCAACTAAAAACTCCATCATTTGACAACCCACCTTATTAAGGAGACATGATTCACATGAAAATGCTTTCCAATCATCAAATATCTAAAACAATGAATATCAAGTTGGATGATAAACTTCCGGAAATGCCAGAATTTGTTAAAGGCATTCGCCGTGCGCCTGACAGAGGATTCCGTCTTTCTAAGAATCAGACCGAAATTGCCTTAAAAAATGCTCTTCGTTACATCCCGGAAAAACTTCAGCCTGTGCTGGTACCGGAATTTTTAAAAGAACTAAAGGAAAGAGGAAGAATCTACGGTTATCGTTATCGACCCAAAGGACATATAAAGGCAAAACCCATTGACTCCTATCGTAGTAACTGTCTGGCAGGTAAAGCTTTTCAACTCATGATCGATAATAATTTAGATTTTGACGTGGCTCTCTATCCCTATGAGCTGGTTACATATGGCGAGACCGGTAGTGTATGTCAAAACTGGATGCAATATCGACTGATTAAGATGTACTTGGAAGCACTAACCGAAGAGCAGACACTGGTGGTTCAATCCGGCCATCCTCTTGGCTTGTTCAAATCCGGACCTGAAAATCCCAGGGTAATTATCACCAACGGCTTAATGGTTGGATTGTATGATAATTTGAAAGACTGGGAAGTTGCCACTCAAATGGGTGTTTCCAGCTACGGCCAGATGACTGCCGGCGGCTGGATGTACATCGGCCCACAGGGCATTGTCCATGGCACCTATAATACGTTGCTCAATGCAGCACGATTAAAATGCAATGTCGGACCTGACGAAGATTTGCAGGGTTTGTTGTTTGTCTCATCCGGTCTGGGTGGCATGAGCGGGGCTCAGCCTAAAGCCGCAGAAATTTCCGGCGCAGTATCAATCATTGCCGAGGTGGATTTCTCTCGCATTCAGTCCAGGAACGAACAAGGATGGGTTAAAATAATCTCTTCTGATCTTGACGATGTCTTTGCAAAAGCAAATGAGGCGATAAAGTCGAAAACCCCTCTATCCATTGCCTATCATGGCAACATAGTGGATCTTTTGGAATACATAGTTGCCCAGAATATTAAGGTGGATCTTCTCACCGATCAGACCTCCTGCCATGTTGTTTATGATGGCGGTTACTGCCCGCAGGGCATTACTTTTGAAAAAAGAACGCAGCTTCTTGCCTCAGACCGGGCTGCTTTCAAAAAGCAAGTGGATAAAAGTCTTAAGCATCATTTTGAGCTGGTTAGAATTTTGGTAGACAGAGGCGTCTATTTTTTTGACTATGGGAATTCCTTCATGAAAGCTGTTTTTGACGCAGGAGTCAAAGAGATTTCAAAAAATGGAAAAGACGACAAAGACGGTTTCATCTTTCCATCCTATTTTGAAGATATTATGGGACCCATTTTTGACTATGGATATGGTCCGTTCCGCTGGGTCTGCCTGAGCGGAAAGCATGAGGATCTGGTGAAAACCGATCATGCGGCCATGCACTGCATTGACCAGAAACGCAGAGCAGAAGACCGGGATAATTATGTTTGGATTAGGGACGCGGAAAAGAATAAACTGGTGGTGGGAAGCCAGGCCCGCATCCTGTATCAGGATGCCGCAGGACGCATGCGAATCGCCTTGAAATTTAATGAGCTGGTGAGAAACAACGAAGTCGGCCCCATCATGATCGGCAGGGATCACCATGACCCCGGCGGAACCGACTCCCCTTTCAGAGAGACCGCTAATATCAAAGACGGAAGTAACGTCACTGCAGATATGAGCATCCACTGTTTTGCCGGTAATGCCGCAAGAGGTATGTCTCTGGTGGCCTTGCATAATGGAGGTGGAACAGGCATCGGAAAAGCGATCAATGGTGGATTTGGTTTGGTATTGGACGGCAGTGAAAGAATTGATAAAATTATTCGGTCGGCCCTTTCATGGGATGTTTTGGGTGGGGTGGCCAGAAGGAACTGGGCGCGCAACCCCAACGCCATGTCCGTTGCTATGGAATATAATCGTAACAATCCAAACAGCGACCAGATTACCATCCCCTATATTCCGGATGAGGATCTTGTGAAGACTGCGGTTGCAGATGTTTTTAATAAATAAAGGCTGACAAAAAAGCCGGTCGCATAAAAAATATAGCCCAACATATCGTTTAGCATATTTCTGGTGAACAAATCTCGATTTTGAAATGATGGTTTGGATCACCACATTTATCCTTTAAAAGACAATTCTCCAGCACGAAGACATGCCTGCAAATGATTCTTTCCAATGCTTCCAGGTGCAGGAGACAATTCCGGTTCTTCTTTCCTACAACGATCTGTCACATACTGACAGCGGGTATGAAAAACACACCCGGACGGTGGATGGATCGGTGAGGGAACATCTCCCTTTAGAATCTGTTTTTTCTTTCTTATAGCAGGATCAGGAACCGGAATGGCCGATATGAGTGCATGGGTATAAGGATGCGCAGGCCTTTGATAAAGGGTGTCGGCATCCGTATATTCCACGATTTTGCCCAGGTACATCACGGCAATACGATCTGAAATATGTTTTACCACTGAAAGGTCGTGAGCAATAAAAATATAAGATAGTTTCATCTCCTCCTGAAGCTCTAAAAGCAGATTTAAAATTTGTGATTGAATTGATACATCAAGGGCAGATACCGGTTCATCACAAATAATCATTTTTGGTTTCAGTGCGATAGCCCTTGCGATACCAATTCGCTGTCGCTGACCGCCGCTGAATTCATGGGGAAACCGATTGATGGCATTTTCATTAAGCCCGACTCGTTCAAGCAGTTTGTTTACCTCTATCTTGCGCATTTCGGATGTACCAATTCCATGAATAATAAAAGGTTCTTCCAGAATATCACCCACCGTCTGCCTGGAATCCAATGATTCAAAAGGATCTTGAAATATAATCTGCAAATCCCTCCGCAACTCTCTAAGTTCCTTGCGGCTGATATGCGACATATCTTTTCCATCAAATATTACTTTTCCTTCAGTCGGCCTATAGAGTCTGGCTATACTGCGACCGACCGTTGTTTTGCCACAACCGGATTCTCCCACCAGTCCAACGGTTTCGCCTGCTTTTACTTTAAGGGAAATTCCGTCAGCGGCATATACTTTGCCAATTCGCCTCCAGAGTATACCCCCGTGGATGGGGAAATGCATTTTCAGATTTTTAACTGCCAGCAAATACTCGGACATATTTTTTTAGCTCGATTGATTTCAAATCAAACCCAATACGAAGTTTAACTTGTCAGTTTTCAAACCTTATCGTCACCAAATCTCTTGCCCTCAGGATTTAATAGAGAAAACAACTCACCAAATGGTTCTCACCCACTGACTTCAGCGGTGGTACTTCGATTTGGCAACGCGGCATGGCCTTTGGGCAACGGTTTTGAAATCGACATCCTTTGGGCAATTCGTAAAGACTCGGTACCATGCCTTTAATTGTGTTCAGTTCGATTTTTCTTTCATTTTCAAGTCTTGGAATTGATGAAAGCAAACCCATACTGTAAGGGTGTTTTGGATTTTTAAAGAGTTCTTTCACCGGCGCTTTTTCTGCTATTTGACCGGCATACATGACCAAAACATCATCACAGATTTCCGCGATCACCCCAAGGGCGTGTGTAATGAAAATGATGGCCATACCGGTTTGCCGCTGCAAAATTTCCATCAATTCTAAAATCTGTGCCTGTATGGTGACATCAAGTGCTGTGGTGGGTTCATCGGCAATCAGGATATCCGGTTCACCTGCCAAAGCCATTGCAATCATCACCCGCTGACGCATGCCCCCTGAAATCTGATGGGGATACTCCTCCATCCGCTGTACTGGCTCAGGAATACCCACTTTTTGGATCATTTTAATCGATTTTTCCCGGATCTCTTTATCGTTCATTTTCGGAAAATGGAGCTGAAAAACTTCACCGAGTTGTCTGGCGATTTTATGCACCGGGTTCAACGCAGTCATCGGTTCCTGGAAAATCATGGAGATGCCATATCCCCTTATTTCATGCATCTTTTCTGCAGGAAGCTTGGCAATGTCTTTATCATGAAAAATAATTTCCCCGTTTTCAATGATACCGATGGGTTTTGGCAGAAGCCTCATGATAGAAAGTGCGGTGACACTTTTCCCACACCCGGATTCCCCCACAATTCCCAGAGTCTGGCCCTTCTTTACTGCGAAGCTGACATTTTCAACCGCTCGAATCCGGCCCTGTTCAGTATCAAAGGCGGTAACAAGGTTTTTAACTTCTAGAATCACTGGGTTGTTCAACTATTATTCCTTTCAGTCATTGGCTTAAGTCCGGTCAATTGTCCTTGTATGTTTTATCTATAATGGTCGTCGGCAAAAACGTTTTTTTCTTTTTCATGGCTTTTTTAGTCTCTTCATACCGCTTTTGGTCGTACCAGAAAAGTCCGCCGGTAAAACTGTTAAAGGGAGCAAACAGGTTCTCAGAATGTTTCGTTCCCGGGATCTTTGGAAGCCGCCACCATCTCCAGTATGCCACACGCAAATAAGGCTTCATGGCTTCCGGAACAAATGCTCCTATTTCATGGATCTTCTGTTGAATGATCAGTGACAGTCTTATTCTTTCTTGTTCATCAAGAGAATTTCGATATGTTTCAATCAGCTTGTCCAGTTCAGCATCATCCGTATTGGTAACATTATTGGTTTGAGGTTTATGCGCGTTGTCCGAATGAATGGTTTGCCAATACGAAGGTCGAAGGTTGGTGCCAAATCCCATCCAGACCGCCTCATGGCGGTTTTCGCTAATCTTTTTGTACCATGCGCTTGGATCCAGCTTGGAAAGTCTCAATTTCACCCCGGCCTTTTTGGCTTCCTCTTTTAAAACCACCAGCTTGGGGGTATGATGTTCAGAGCCGTAAGTCATCTCCACCGAAAAGCGCCTCCCATTTTTCACCCATATACCGTCGGCACCTCTTTCCCAACCTGCTTTTTTCATGTAATCATTTACCTTTTCAAGAGCAAACCGCCTGGCTTTAATACTGTTATTTGAATAGGGTCCGTAACCCACATAACCGTGTTCAAGCCTAATAAAGTCGTTCCGTAGCACTTCCTCAATCACCTTTTGCATATTCAAAGCATGTGCAAAAGCATACCTCACATTTCTGTCTTTAAAAATATCTTTGTCCTGATTGAGCCATACTCCAAAAGGCGACCGGGTTGTATCGTTGTAAAACCATACTCTATTAACATAACCATGATCAATGACCGGTGTATGGCTCTTGACATGCCAGTACTTGGGCAATCCCAAATCGAAAACATCAATCTTTGCTTTTTTGAAATACTCCCATTCTAGATTGTCCTCCCTTACCACACTAAATATGACACGATTCACGTTAAATCGATTTTTGAAATAGCGCAGTTCTTTGGCCCACCATTCCTTTTTTCGTTTGAACTTTACATATTTGCCTTTCTTAAAATCGGATATCTGATAAGGTCCTGTGTTTGGTACAATTTTCCAGTTGTATTTCCTCACAAAATCACTTTTGAGTTGACCAAAGTAATGCCTGGGAGTCGGCGCCAGTGAAAGTTTAAGATGGAGATCGGGTTGTGCTTTGGTGCTAATAACTGCCAAGGTGTGGTCATCATAAACAATGACGTTCTCAATTTCTTCCGTGTAATAGTTATTGTACCAAGGTGCCACAATATATTTCGAACGCATAAACTCTATGGTATAGGCATAATCATGCGCTGTAACAGGCGCCCAGTCGGACCATCGGGCAGATTTGTTGAGCCTAAAATACATCGTTTTTTTATCTTTGCCATAAGCCCAGTGGGTGGCAAGTTCCGGGACGATGTTCATGGTATTAGGGTGAAGCCCTATCAGGGAAAGTTGGTTACCGAGAATCGCGCTTCTGAATTCAGTGTTTGAATCGGGTCCCACGGTGCGAAAGGTCAACGGGAAGCTCCTAACGGATAGCTTCAAAGTCCCTCCCTTTTCTGTTTTTACAGCTGAAAAAACACGGTCCGAATTATTGGTTAACCATTTTAAGTTAGGGGGAAGAGGTGTTTTAGAAATATCTGCTTTGAAAATCACCTTGTTTTCAGCCAAGTTCGCCTGGCTCGATCCGACCTCTCCTGAGCTTTTACTCTGGTATGCAACCATAAACACAACCAGCAAAAACATCATGGCAATTAGAGCAACTGCTAACAAAAAAGTTTTTTCTTTGGATGTTGTTGCCATAACCCTTTCACATCTCTTTGCTTTAAACTACAATGGTCATAAAAGCCACAATTGCGAATTACTCATAGGTGGTATGCAATTTAGGGTCAAAGGCTTCTCTTACCGCTTCTCCGATAAAGGTAACAGTGATCAGCGTCACAATCATTGCAATAATAACCGAACCTGCGATCCACCAGGCATCCAGATTATTCCAGCCCTGCTGCAACAGCTCGCCCCAACTCGGTGTGGGGGGGGGCAATCCAAATCCCAGATAGTCAAGGGAGGTCAGAGCGACGATTCCACCTGAAACCGCAAAGGGAGCAAAAGTGACAATGATCGCAATGGTATTGGGAATGATGTGTTTGAATATGATGCGAAGGCTGGAAGACCCCAAAGCCCTGGCGGCAAGCACATATTCCCTTTCTCTTTCCTTGTAAGTCACCGTTCGCATGGTCCAGGTGATACCGATCCAACCGAAAAATGCCATGATCAAAATCAACATGAAAAAATTTGGCACCATGATGGAAGCAATAATAATGATCACATATAAAAATGGCACGTTTGACCAGATTTCGATGATCCGTTGGAAAATCAGGTCGAATTTTCCGCCCCAAAACCCCATGGCGCTTCCAATGCTAACACCAATCACGTAGTTGACCAGCAAAAGCAAAAGCGAGAAAAATATTGCAATTCTGAATCCATATACAAGCCTGGCAACAATGTCCCTGCCAACTGCGTCCGTGCCCAAATAGTGTTTTTCTTTTATAGACGGCGGAAAAGGTGGAAATTCGTCTTTTTTCAAATCGTTTTCGTAAGCGTTATAAGGTACCAAAGGCATCAAGACCCAGTTTCCTTTGCCTTCAACACCAAAGAGGTTGTCAAGCTGCCGGTAATTTGTCTCGTAGTCGTAGCTTAAGCCAAATGTGGTTCCAGTGATCATTTGTGTGTACGTTGGAAAATAGAACTCGCCTTCATAATACACCATAATTGCACGGTTATTGACAAGCAGTTCGGCAACAAGAGAGGCAATGATCATCACAACGAAAATGATAAAGGAATAGTATCCCCTTTTTATCGATTTGAAACGCTTGATTTTTTTTAATGTTAACGGATTGAGTTTCATCATATTCATTAGAAACAAACAGTCGTTTTTCAATTTTAGTTCGGTTCGTCCGGGGAATCGCCTATTTGCCCGGTACCGGACTTAACAAATGATATCGGTATCGTACACGCCCCCTATCTTCTCAGTTAAACCGATACAGTCAGAGACGATCAGCACCGCCGTGGGATTCTGTCCCTTGGGGCTGGATCAAATATAATCTCATCAAGGTTGCTACCGTACGTTCATTTCCAGATAAGATGGTAAAGTCCGGTACCGGGCAAATAGGCGATTCCCCGGACGAACCTTCGTTGTGCCCAGTCAGGCATGAAAATTTATTCAAATTTTACCCGGGGATCCACAATAGCCACACATATATCCGACAGAATATTTCCAATCATAAAAAGAAGAGAGGATATCACCAGAATCCCCATCACCACGGGATAATCCCTTTCCACAACTGACTCATAGCCCAGTAGCCCCATTCCGTTTATATTAAAAACAGTTTCAATAAGAAATGAACCGGAAAGGATGATGGATATATTGTTTCCAAAACTGGTCGCAATGGGGATCAGGCTGTTTCGTAAGGCGTGTTTAAAAATAGCCTCCCTAAATGGCAGTCCCTTGGCAATGGCAGTGCGCACATAATCCGAAGCCAGGTTATCCATAAGCGTGTTTTTCATCAGTAGGGTCATCACGGTAAACGACCCGATCACGTAAGCGATGAGAGGAAGAATTGTGTGCCAGATTACATCCAGCATTTTTCCAATCAGCGTAAAGTCTTCAAAATCATCGCTCACCAGGTTTCCGAGGGGAAATATTCCCCAGTGTGAGGCAAAGAACACCAGCATAAATACACCGGCAACCCAGCCGGGTATGGCATAACCGGTAAAAACCACCACTGATGAAAAATTATCAAAAGAGCTTTTATGCTTAATCGCCTTTAGAATGCCCAGGGGAATGCATACCCCGTAAACCAGAATCAAAGAGAGTATGCCGAAATAAAGAGATATGGGAATCCGTTCCTTAATCATATCCCAGACCGGATCGTAATATCGGGTTGAGGTACCAAGATCTCCGGTCAGCACTTTGCCCAGCCAGAGGAAATAGCTCGCCAGAATAGGCTTGTCAAACCCGTAGTATTTTTTTAATTCTTCGATCTGTTCATCGGAAAGCGGCTGGGTTTGCTCAGTGGATGATTTTCCGCCTCTCCCACCTTCAATGCCTGACATCTGCTGAGCCTGAGCGATGATACGTTCAATGGGACCACCAGGAACAAAACGGGTGACGGTGAACACCATAATGGTTATTCCAATAAACGTCGGTACAATCAAAAGCAAACGCCTGATAAAATAAGCTGTCATTTAATTCTCCGCTTGAATGACCCACAACTTTTTCAACTAAAACATGCATACATCACAACTGCCCTTTTTTCAAGGCAAGGTTGCTGTTTGACTGCAAAGACAAGTGATGATAATACCCTTTCAATTTTAATTATAACACTTTTACAACACAACAGGATATTTGACCAAATGGAAACTGAAAAAATGTTCAACACGGATTTAAACACACCGAAATCAGAGCTGGAAAAAAGAATTAAGAAACTCCAAACAAGGCTTGGTGAAAACAACATTGATGCCGCACTGATCCTTCAAAAGGCAGACCTTTTCTATTTTTCAGGAACCATTCAGGATGCCCATCTATATGTACCTGCAGATAAAGATCCAATCCTAATGGTTTACAAAAATAATAAACGTGCCAGGGCAGAGTCCTCACTGAAGAATATGGTGACTTTAAAAAATACCGGACAAATTTGCAGTCTGTTGCATGATAACGGATACGTACTGCCCCGTATTCTTGGTATGGAACTCGATGTCCTTCCTGCCAATTTATATTTTAACTACAACAGCCTCTTTGAACATGCAAAGATTATAGATATTTCACATCATCTACGACTCATAAGAGCTGTAAAATCGGCTTATGAAATCGACCTTATCCAAAAGGCTGGCCGTATGTCAGATCAGGTAGCCGATTGTGTTCAGGAATTTCTCCACGAAGGAATATCTGAAATCGAACTTGCGGGAAAAGTTGAAGCCAGGGCACGGAAACTGGGCCATTCGGGATTCGTCCGTATGAGACTGTGGGGCAGCGAATTGTTTTACGGACACTTAATGTCGGGCCCTTCTGCTGCCGTGCCTAGTTATTTATCTTCTCCCACAGGGGGCACTGGTGTCAGCCCGGCTGTGTCGCAGAGCGCCGGTCTCAGACCGATTCAACGCGGTGAACCTGTGCTTGTCGATTATGTTTTTGTCTTAAACGGCTACATGTCGGACCATGCGCGGGTTTTTGCCCTGGGCCATCTTCCCGATGATCTGCTCAAAGCACATGATTCCATGCTGAAAGTTCAATCCGTTATAAAAAAAGAAGCCAAACCGAAAGTAAGGTCCGGCAAACTGTATCATATAGCCCTTGAGCTAACCAAAAAACTCGGTTTTGAAAAATCTTTCATGGGAGTCGACGCTCCCCGTATCCGTTTTGTCGGACACGGCATCGGTCTTGAACTGGATGAGTATCCCTTTCTGGCAAAGGGTCAGGACCTTGAATTAGAAAAAGGAATGACCATCGCACTCGAGCCAAAACTGATCTTTCCGGGAAAAGGAGTGGTTGGAATTGAGAACAGCCATGTGGTAACAAGTGAAGGCTTGAAACAGCTGACCCATTTTGATGAAAAAATTATTATATTATAGCCTATGAACTATCGACTATAAGCCGCAATGATATGCTTTTCTTCTATCTCTTTCATCAGCTTATGACGGTCATGATACAATGCATGCGCTTTTTCCAGAGTCACCTGTTCAAAACAGATCGTGTCTCCTGGTGTCGCTTGCGCAATTTTGTCAAGATCTGTGGAGATAACGGTTGCAATTTTTGCATATCCGCCCACGGTTTGCTCTACCATCAGTATGATCGGCTGCCCATCCGCAGGGATTTGAACACCACCGGGCACACTTGGTTCCGAAATAATACTTTTGGGCACGTTATCCCGGTGAGTTATTACAGGACCCTGGAGCCTGTATCCCATTCGATCCGCCTTTGGGCTGACCATAAATTCTGATTTAAACAAAGTTTTTAAACTTTCATTAAAAAAATCATCCTGAGGCCCGGCAACCGCATGAATAACAATATTAGAGGAATATTTTGGTATCACAACGGAAGAAAGTTGCCGCGCCTGGTTTTGCCGTTGCCCTTTTCCTCTTTTAATAATATCCCCCTGCTTAAGCAAACGACCGTAATACCCACCGATATTGCCACCCACATAGGTTGAACGGCTTCCCATCACATCGGGAACGTCAATGCCGCCGGTCACTGAAAGGTAAGCCCGACAACCACTTTTAACCTGTTTAATATCAATAGTATCCCCGGATTTTACCCCGAATGATCTCCAACATTCCACCGGTTTTTCATTTATGGTCATTCCCATCTCTGCACCGGTTATGGCGATATCTGCTTCACCCAGTACTTCAAGGCGAGGTCCCATAACAGTAATTTCCAACGCGGCACTGTTAACGGAATTTCCCACCAGCATATTCGCCATACTAAAAGCAAATGAGTCAAGAGCGCCACAAACCGGTATGCCTACCTGTTGATACCCGAAACGGCCAAAATCCTGAACTGTGGTATAGGCGCCGGGTGTGAGGACTGAAAATACATCCATTATTTCCTTACCTCCCCGGCCAGTCTGTTGTAATCTTCAGCGGATATAGGCGTAAACTTAATCCTATCCCCTGCTTTGTATAGGAAAGGCTTTGAGCTTTCCGGGTCAAACAACTTTATCGGAGTCCGCCCGATCAACTGCCAGCCTCCCGGGCTTGCCACAGGATATATTCCAGTCTGATTGTTGGCAATTCCCACTGACCTTTCGGGAACAAAAGAACGCGGAGTTTCCAGCCTCGGAGTGTAAAGTTTTTTCGGAAGCCCCCCTAAAAACGGAAAACCCGGTGTAAATCCGATCATATAAATCTGGTACTCCGCTCTTGAATGGATTCGAACCACATCATCTGTGGTTATAGAGTTATGTTCTGCCACGAACCGAATATCCGGTCCATACTTTCCTCCATAACAAACCGGTATTTCGACCCTATCCGGTGGTGGTATTTTAATTGTCGATAAACGCTCTTCCAGAGCTAAAATTTCTTTTTCCAGCTTGGTGGGATTTGTCATGTCCGGCTCATAAATAATCAACAGTGAACGGTATGTTGGAATAACTTCTAAAACACCTGTCAATGACTCCTTTTCCATAACGATGGCCATGGACCTGACCTTGTTATTAATATCAGGATCGATTTCATCACCGTATTCCACCAGCAACCCACGATCTCCAGCAATACGAAAAGAGGGTTTGGTAAAAAGATTATTTTGCATCATGCTTCGTGCTTTCAATCAGGCAAATTCTATCATGGGTTTAACTTCGACTCTGTTATCTTTAAGTATTGTCCGGATGCTTTTGACAAGATCAACAGCAGTCGGCGTATCACCGTGAACGCAAAGGGTCTGGACCTCCAAAGGGATAGTTTTACCATCTACTGCGATCACCTGGCCCTCCTTGGCCATTTTCAATGCCCGTTTGGATACAACTTCGGGATCTTTGATCACCGCTCCAGGAAGCTTTCGCGACAGCAAATTTCCCTCCGGCGTGTAGACCCGGTCAGGAAACGCTTCATAAACCACTTTTAAACCCACCTCCTGACCGATTTCCCTCATACGCTCGCCTTTTTTACCTGCAAGAGCAACGTAAAAAAGATCGTCATTCACACTGACGATGGCTTCAGCAACCGCACGGGCAACTTCTTGGTTCTCAACTGCCGTAAGGTACAATGCACCATGAGGTTTGACATGGCATAACCGGGTCCCATGTACTTTACAAAATGCTTCAAGAGCGCCAATCTGATAGACCAGGTAGTCTTTAACATCTTTTGTGCTACAGTTCATATTCCGGCGTCCGAAACCGAGCAAATCAGGATATCCCGGGTGCGCTCCGACACCGACCCCGTGCTCAACTGCCATTTTTACTGTTTTTTCCATTACGGAGGGGTCCCCGGCATGCCATCCGCAAGCAATGTTTGCAGATGTGATATATTTTATCACTTCTTCATCCATACCGAGCTTGTATGCACCAAAGCTTTCGCCCACATCGCTGTTAAGGTCTATTGCTTTCATTAAGTCCTCTCAACTTTTTTTTATCCTCACTTCGATATTCGATATATTCTTTTTTATTTTCCTACCATCAATTTTGGAAGTATCAGCGCAATTTCCGGGAAAATTGTAAGAATAGCTGTGGTAATAAGCATCAGCAGGAAAAATGGAAACGCATATTTGGCGATTTGTACAATCGGTTCACCGGTCAAGCCTTGTATAACAAAAAGGTTAAATCCCACCGGCGGCGTAATCTGGCTGACCTCCACCATTAAAATAAGATATATGCCGAACCATATTGGATCAAAACCAACTGCAACAACCATTGGTAGCGCGATGGGCAGCGTCATCACCACAATGGAAAAACCGTCCAGAAGGCATCCCAATAAAATATAGAACCCGCCCAGAAGCAACATCAGCGTGTAAGGGGAAAGGTTCAGCTCTGTTATGGCTGTGGTGATGGCGGTCGGTATTCCGAGAAATCCCATTACCCTTGATAAAAAACCCGCTCCAACCACAATCAGCATAATCATAGCGTTGGTCTTGACTGCGCCAATCAGACACTCAAACATAATTTTTTTATTCATCCGTCGGTTGATATAGGCAAATATGGTTGCTCCCAAAACACCCAGAGCAGCCGCCTCTGTGGGAGTCGCAATCCCCCCGTAAATGCTTCCTAAAACCATAAGGATGAGAATAAGTACCGGAGCGATGTCCTTAAGACCCACCAGACGCTCCTTCCAGCTGTAGCTCTCCTGTGTTCTGGGTGCAATTCCAGGATTCCTTATGCCCCGGTAAATAATATAGCTCGAATAAATTCCCGCTAAAAGCAAACCCGGAAGGATACCGGCCATAAACATTTTACCGATGGAAACTTCGGCGAGAATGGCATAAACAATCATGATCAAGGAAGGTGGAATGAGAAATCCGAGTGTTCCGGCCCCGGCCAGAGACCCCATGGCCAGACGCTTGTCGTAACCGAGTTTATCAAACTCTGCCAGAGTTATCCTCCCTACTGTGGCAGTTGTAGCAGCACTTGAGCCTGAAACAGCGGCAAACAGAGTGCACGAGATAATATTCATCAAAAGAAGACCCCCCGGGAGGCGATAAAGCCATGGAACCAAAGATTTAAAGAGTTTTTCAGAAATTCCGGATCGGTACAGTATCTCACCCATAAGTATAAAAAGAGGAAGAGCCACATATTCCCATTTTTCACAGGTTGCCCACAACGATGAGGCCATGTTATTTCCAGCGGGTAGAGTGCCGAAAAGAACCATCCCCATAAAACCTACGATGAAAAGGGAAAAACCGACCCAGATGCCGGAAGCCAGGGTTAAAAAAAGAATTCCAAACACGATAAAGGACATGTATCCCATGCTCGCTTCCATTATATTACATCCTCTCCCGCTCCGATAGCATTAAAGGTTTTAATTGTCGTTGCAAAAAGCTGAATGAGAAAACACCCCGCACCGACTAGCATCATTGCCTGCGGAATCCATAAAGGCGTATTCGTCAATGTGCCGGAAGTTGAGTTGTAGCGAAATGTTGCACTCACCATTTTAAAAAGATACCACCACAGATATCCCATAAAAATGGTGGTGATTCCGGTCGCTACACATGCGATCACTCTTGACAATTTTTTGGGAAGAAAGCCGAGCACAAGGGTAATTCTGATGTGTCCCTTTTCTTTGAGACAATATCCGGCCCCCATAAAAATAATGGCGGCCAGACCGTAAGCACAATATTCATCAGCTATAAGGGTGGTTTTTGTAAATACATTCCATAAAAAGATTTCAACCAGGATTAAAATAGTCATCAATCCCAGCATGACACCCGAAATCCTGGCCAACCAGTCACTAAGACTGTCTATGACGCGAACGAGGGTATTCATTATATCACCATAAGAAAATTTAGATGAGGGTCTAAAAAAGAGCGGGACTACGCGCTGGAATGTAAATCCCGCTCATTGACCTATGCAAACTATAAAACTTATTTATTATAGCTTTTAACGTCCTGTAATCTTGTCATATTCTTTTAGAATTTTCTGGGCGTCTTTTCCGGCCTTTTTTGCCCAGGTAGCTCTCAGTTCGCTGCCGATTTTTTCAAGCTCTGAGCGGAACTTTTTACTCACAGGGTTAATAGTCATTCCGTTTTCTATAAGCGTCGCTTTGCTCTTACGATCCATGTCACCTGCCAGGTTCCACATTTCGTCTTCCATATCAGCGGCAATTTCTAATACCTTTGCCTGAATACTTTTCGGCAGTTTATTCCATGCCTTGATGTTGACATTCATCATATTCACCGGGCCAACTATATTGATCGGTGTAAAATACTTGAGCACTTCCCATGCCTTTGCATCCACACCTGACACGGATGATGTATACATGGAGTCTAACAGCCCGGCCTTCATGGCAGGATACACTTCACTAAAAGGCATCTTTCGTGCCGCAATGCCGGTAGCCTTACCAAAATTAAGACCAGTACCGTCATACACCCTCATTTTAAGTCCTTTAAGATCAGCCTCAGACTTAATAGAGCGTTGGGTATAGATCCCGGAAAAAGGCCAGACAGATGTATAAAGAGTAATCTGGTTGAATTTCTTAAGTATCTTTGCGTATGTCGGTTTGGCTATTTGATACAACAGTCTTTGTTCAAAAGCATTGGTTGATAAAAATGGTTGTGCAGTCAGCGCAAGAACAGGACCATCTCCTTCCACCATTCCGGTGGGAATTTCAGCTAAGGAAAGCTGGCCTTCTGCAACTGCACGAAGCAATTCCGGACCCTTAAATCCAAGGGCGCTGCCCGGATGAAGTACAATTTCCAGTTCGCCATTGGTGGCTTCCTTTACCCTGTCAGCAAACCGTTGAGCGCCTTTTGAATGAAAATTACCTGCCGGATAATTCAAATGAACGTCCCATTTTGTTTTTGCCAATACATCAGAAGCGGCAAATACAATCACCACACCAAGACAAAGCATTACAAGTATTACTTTTTTCATTTTTCCCTCCTTTTACTGTTGAATAAATGGGTTGATTGAATATGGCTGACATTCAGCACGTCATGAAGCCATATAGCGGATAATCCGTTTTTGAAACGTTTTAATGTGCCGGCAGATGGTTTCGTTAAGCCCGGTCTCGTCTCGTTTTTTTATATAATTAATGATATCATTATGTTCACTGATAACAGATTGATAATGTTCGTGCAGGGAGTTACACGGATCTATTTCATTGCCATAGGATAAATAGGCCAGCCTGTTTGTTTCACATCTAACCTTATGCAAGCTCTGAATAAGATAGTCGTTGTTTGAACAGTGTGCGAAATAGCTGTGAAAAGCGCTGTTGGCTTCAACCAGACCAAGAATGTTCATTTTTTCCATTACGTCTTTAAGCGAACGATTGGCGATCTCCATTTGTGACAGATAGTGGGTGACATCCCGCTGAACAGCCAGACCAGCCACACCCAGTTCCAGAATCTTTAATGCGGTAAATGCCGCTTTTGTTTTTTGAATCGTAATGGGGCTGACCACAAACCCCTTATTGGGCTGTGATTCAACCATCATATCGGCTGACAGAGTCAAAAGAGCTTCTCTTATTGGAGTTCGCCCGATTCCCAGTTGCTTCACAAGCTGATTTTCTTCCAGCCTCTGGCCCGGTTCATACTCCAGACTGATAATCTTTCGGTAAATTTTTTCGTAAGCGGCGGCACCCAGCGGTTTCTTATTATTGGTAATTATTTTTCCATTCTCCTTAAAAGAGATATTTTTTTGCAGAAGATCAATAACTTCGAAAATATACTTGACATATATGTTTTGTATATGTCAAGTATATTTTTAACAAAATTGAAAGGAGGCAAATCAATGAGCCCGGCAACATATAAAATAACCTCTCCTCTTATGGGGACCTTTTATAAAGCATCTGCACCAGGAGAAAAGCCTCTGGTGGAGGTCGGTCAGAAAATTAAAGCAAATAAAGTGGTATGTGTGATTGAGTCAATGAAAATATTCACTGAGCTCCGAGCGGATCATGAGGGAACCGTAATAAAAATTCTCGTTGATGATGAAGAGCCGGTCATGAAAAACCAGGAGTTGATTGAAATTGAAATCGATTCATAAAATACTCATCGCCAACAGGGGTGAAATTGCTCTCCGGGTGATTCGTGCATGCAAAGAAATGGGAATTACTTCCGTGGCTGTTTATTCAGATGCAGATAAAGATTCCCTTCACGTAAAATATGCAGATGAAGCTGTCAATATCGGCCCTCCTTTAAGCAGGAAAAGTTACCTGAATATGGATCACATTATTGAAGCCGCACTGGATAAACAGGTGGACGCCATCCACCCCGGATACGGTTTTCTTTCAGAAAATGAATCCTTTGCAAAAGCCTGCTCGGAAAACGGCATCATATTTATCGGCCCCACAGCTGAGTGCATTGCCATGGCCGGCAATAAGTCTGCTGCCCGTAAAAAAATAACCGCCATAGGTGTTCCGATTATTCCCGGAAGTAATAGCGTCATCTCTTCTGCAAAACAAGCCATTCATATCGCCACAGATGTAGGCTATCCTGTTATTATAAAGGCCTCTGGTGGCGGAGGCGGCAGGGGCATGCGTATCGCCCATAATAAGCAAGAGCTGACTGAAGCAATTTCTATTGCCTCCGGCGAAGCCAGAGCGGCCTTCGGCAACTCGGATCTCTATCTTGAAAAATACATTGAAAAACCACGGCATATAGAAATTCAGATACTGGGAGACAGTTTTGGCAACTATATTCATTTGGGTGAACGGGAATGCAGCATTCAGATGAGATATCAGAAACTGATTGAAGAGTCTCCATCACCTTTTGTCGATTACGCATTGCGAAATAAATTGGGAGAAACGGCTATTCTTATTGCGCGTTCCATCGGTTACACCAATGCCGGTACCATGGAATTTTTGCTTGATCGCAATAAGAATTTTTATTTTATGGAAGTAAATGCCCGGGTTCAGGTTGAACATCCCGTAACCGAAATGGTTTCCGGTATCGATATCGTCCAGCAGCAAATTCTGATTGCCTCCGGCAGCAAACTGGCGTTTAAGCAGGATGATATTCAATTAAACGGATGGTCAATGGAATGCAGGATTAACGCTGCCGATCCTGCAGACAACTTTATGCCTTCGCCCGGAAAGATAGAAAATCTTGTTATCCCCGGCGGCCCCGGGGTCAGGCTGGATACCCATATTTATAACAACTATGAAATTTCTCCTTTTTATGATTCCCTTATCGGAAAACTGGTGGTGTGGGGTAATGACCGTCCCATGGCAATCAAGAGAATGCAACGCGCCCTGGCAGAATTTAGCATACAGGGCATTAAAACGACCACCGGTTTTCATGAGAGGGTATTTCAAGACCCAGACTTTATCAAAGGGGATATCCATACCCATTTCTTAGAAAAATTTGACGCTTTTGTATAAAGTCCAACTTCTTCGTTGTGCTGCATTTCGCAATCATTCAACGTACGACAAGTACGCTTCATGATTACAAAATTTGCACGCCTTTTTATCCCGTTGCTTTTTAGCGAGGGAATTTGAACTTTATACGAAACCGTCTAAACATAGCTTTTTACGAGTTTTTTTAAATTATTCCTCTTAAAGCAACTTAACCCTTTTTATAGAGTTAAAATTTTGCGAACATTTTATTCCTGTAGAAATTCAATCACCTCTACCATCCTGTCAACGAGATGTTGATGATATTTTTTTCCGCCTTCCTGCGAAGCCTTGCTTGGTTCACCGGAAGTTCCGCCTGATTTTTGTGCAAGCTCTTTCATTTCTGCAGGACTGCTGGGAACATAGCACAATGTATCTCCTTTATACTTTGGATCCACATGGTATAGACTGTTATGATTATGCGCGTTGTCTTTGGCCCGTTCCATTTTTACCAGATCAGGATAACAATACCACATATGCGATCCTTCAATCTCCTCGGCATGCCCCACTTCGCCCCATTCCAGGTCATTTTTAAACTCTTTTGACATATAGGCCGGGTCAAATATAACGATTTTAACCCCAAGTTCTCTTTTTGCCCTTTCAGCCGCAATTTGCAGCCAGGTGACATTAACGATACGATGCCCGTTTAACAGGATGAATTTATCAAATTTGTGACGATACAATGATTGAATGATATCGTACACAACCTCAATCAGCACTTCAGCCCTTATGGTAATCGTCCCCGGAAGAACGAGGTGATGAGGGCTCCAGCCGAACCAGAGGGGTGGTGCAACCAGCACTTTGGCTTTTTCTGCTGCGGCTTCCGCTATTGAATTGGCCACCATGGTATCTGTTCCAACCGGAAGATGATACCCGTGCTGTTCGGTACTGCCAATTGGCAGAATAATTGTTCCCCTGCTTTTCTCGGTCTTTGCCTGAACCTCTTCCCACGTCAAATTCTGTAACCAAACCTGTTTTTCCATAATAATGGCCTCTCTTTGTATGATTTATAAAACAAAAAAGGGGGCACAGCTTATTACCTGCTCCCCCTTTTTTAACTTCATCATCAATTTAAAAATAAATATTTTAACGTTTGGAAAACTGAAATCGCGCTCTTGCACCTTTCTGTCCGTACTTTTTTCTTTCCTTGACTCTTGAATCTCGCTTGACAAACCCGGCCTTTTTCAAGGTCGCCCTGAGGTCAGGGTCGATCAGTATAAGCGCCTTGGTAATACCGTGCCTTATTGCACCGGCCTGCCCTGCAAAGCCTCCACCAAGTACCCGTACTTTCACATCATATGATTCAAGTTTATTGGTAAGTAGCAGTGGTTTAATGAGTTTGCTTTTTGCTGATTCAACACGAAAGTATTCATCTACCGGACGATCATTTATAATGATTTCACCTTTTCCGGGTTTCATCCAGGTTTTGGCTATCGCATTTTTTCTTTTTCCGGTTGCGTAATAAATGTTTTCTTTCTCCATTAAATTTTTCTCCAGATTTCAAATCGGTTACACCGGCTTGTATAATTATTGTTGCATGATTTCCGGCATCTGTGCATCGTGGGGATGTTTATCACCTGCATATACCTTTAGCTTTTTAAATAGCTTTCTTCCCAGCCTGTTTTTTGGCAGCATTCCTTTAACAGCAAAACGTAGAAGGTCTTCGGGGCTTTTTTCTATCAGATCTCTCGCTGTAGTTGTTTTCAGTCCGCCAATATAGCCGCTGTGCCGGTAATAATTCTTTTTTTCCATTTTTTTTCCGGTGAGAATAATTTTATCCGCGTTTACCACCACTACCCAGTCACCGGTATCAACGTGAGGCGTAAACAGAGGGTTATGCTTACCTCTTAGACGCGCAGCTATCCTGGTTGCCAGTCTACCCAGAATTTCGCCGTTTGCATCAACAAACCACCATTTGCCCTTATTGTCAGAGTTCTTTGCGCTATAGGTATATTTTTTCACGGTTTATAAAGCTCCTTTTTTAAAAGAAACGAATTATCTAAATAAATAATTGTCAAGTGTCAAGGAAAAAATATCTTAATTTCAGAACAATTTACCGTTCATTAAAAAATCTTTAGAAAATTGTGGACATACATGTCAAAATAATGTTAGATATATTTTTTTAAAATTTTTCAATATTTAAAATAACTTTAGACTGGGGGTGATACATTGGGCAGCGTAGTTAAAAAACGAAGAAAAAAGATGAGAAAACATAAACACAGAAAGCTTCTTGCAAGTACGCGTCATCAGAGAAGGAAAGGTAAATAATTATGCCTGCTATCTTTTCTGCCCACCAAAAAAGCGCCTGATTGCATACTATGGCAACGGCGCTTTTTGATTTTTTGTCTTTGACTTAAATCTTACCGGGAATACCCTTTCATATATTTTAGAAATTCCGAGTCGGTTGAAAGAACGAGAGAACTTTTTTCATCCAAAGCTTCGTTGTAAATTTCAAGGGTCCGGGTGAACGAATAGAATTCCGGATCCAAACCATAGGCTTTGGCATAGATCTTGGTTGCCTCGGCGTCAGCCTTACCCTTAATCTCTTGGGCTGTCTTATATGCTTGGGAGGTGATCTTTTTTAAATCCCTCTCTTTCTCACCGATAATTTTGCGGGCTTCGCCCCTTCCCTCGGAACGAAACTTTTCAGCAATCTGGTTTCTCTCTGCAATCATCCGGTCATAAACCGATTTTCTTACAGACTCCACATAATTAATCCGCTTTATTTTAACGTCTACCAGTTCGATGCCGAATTGAGCCAGTTTCGGCTGGGCCTGCTTCATAATCCCCTCGGTTATCTTTTCCCTGCCGAACGAAATCGCATATGACGCCTGTTGATCTGATTTAATATCTTCAAGCCCGATCTCATCTATCCCCAACTCCCGATTGGTTTTACGTACCGCCTCAATAAGGCTGTAAGAGGTAATATAATTTCGCACAGCCGGATCAATGATATCGTTGAGCTTGGTTATGGCATTAAACCGGTTGTTTACTGTCTGAAAAAACTTAACCGGATCAACTATCTTCCATCTGGCAAAGGTGTCCACCCATATGAAAGTCTTATCCAGTGTCGGTATCTGGCCGGGGTCACCATCCCATTCCAGCAGATTTTTATTAAAAACATTCGCATTCTGGATAAAGGGGATTTTAAACCTAAGACCAGGGGTCGTTTTTGATTCCCCGGTGATTCTGCCGAACTGGGTGATTACCACCTGTTCAGTCTCATCCACTACATAGGCTGAATTATAGACTAAAATTATTGCGGCTATTAAAATTATTATTATTATACCTTTTGATTTCATTTCACTATACCTTTTTGTTCTCCAAGATTAAGCAGAGGGAGTACATTTTTTTGATCCGCATCGATGATATATTTTGCACCGAGTTTTGGAAAAAGACCTTTTAATGTCTCGAGATATAATCGCCTTTT
The DNA here is from genome assembly GCA_034189135.1 of Thermodesulfobacteriota bacterium. Classification (NCBI taxonomy): domain Bacteria; kingdom Pseudomonadati; phylum Thermodesulfobacteriota; species Thermodesulfobacteriota bacterium. Next base: position 41,094 of record JAXHVO010000021.1, read on the forward strand.
GGTCACATCTTTGGCCTTTATATATTCATTATACACAGAAACAAATCTTGCCACATCACCCTTGGCCCGGTTCACCCGGTCAAGGGCATACCCTTCAGCACCTTTGATGGTTCTTTCCGCCTCTCCGCGGGCGGCAGGAATCTCCTTGTTATATTCCTCTTTTGCCTGATAAATCATCTGCTCTTTTTCCTGTGTTGCCTGGTTCACTTCATTAAATGACGGCTGTACAGGACCCGGCACATTGGTTCGTTTCATTTCAATGGTAACAATATGAATGCCGGCTTCGGCGTGATCCAGCTCTTTTTGAAGGATCTCCCTGGCTTCAACCGCAATTTCATCCCGCTTGTTAATGATATCATTAATGCTCCTGTCACCCACCACCAGCCTCATTGAAGCTTCGGACATGTCTACAAGGATTTTCCTGATGTCCCTAACTTTAAAAAGATAATTAAACGGATTTTTTACCCGGTACTGTACAATCCACGGAACAAGGCCCACATTCAAATCTCCTGTAAGCATGAGAGCCACGTTTACATTCTCACTTCTGCCTGAAAAACGAGATCTCGTATCTCCTGGACCTGAAGTAAAACCGAACTCTTCTGTCCGCACTTGTTTGACATTGACCTTGGTAACCTTTTCTATTCCTATAGGAAGCTTGAAGTTAAGTCCCGGCTGGGTGGTGCGTACATACCGGCCGAATCGCTGGACAACTCCCACCTCATCTTGTTTAACCGTATAAAATGTTGAAGTTCCCACCAGCAAAATAATAACGATTAATGCTATAATCGGTCCGCCGGGTAGTTTGACCTTTTTGAATTTTTTTACAAATTCATCCATTTGGGGCGGAACACCGCCCCCACCCGTCTGCCTCTGTTGTTCTTTTAGTTTTTCCCAATCCCAAGCCATAGTATTCTACCTTATGTTTTTATTTGATATACAAAAAATTGCCCCTTCTCTATCGGAGCAGGCCAATCTGTAGCCTTTTTAAACTTTACTAATAATTTACTCAAACGTCCAAGTCAAGTAAAAAGCAATTTAATACAATTTTAAGCTTTTGGTAAAACCGGGTTATTTCACTTTGTTCCATATCTTAAACAAATGCGTCATGATGTAAACATGTTATCATCCGTTCACGTTTGATGTTTTAAATGAAAGATTGAAATTCGCCGTAATTCCAACTTTCCCCTTTCTGCTTTCCGGTTTCAACATCCCGTGAACGTTTGCTATTTTTAAGTATAATTCTTGCAATATTTATTAAAATTACGGTATGGACTTTTTATAAATTCATCATTATTAAGTCATGAAGAAAAAAAGAAAAAAACTAAAAGAATCTGTTCATATCAGCGCGATTCTGGATAATATATTACATACGTATCGTGAGAAATCAGATTCAAGGCTTTCCCATGTTTGGAGTTTCTGGGATGATGCAGTGGGAAAAACGATTGCGAAAAACGCCCAACCCGCTGCATTTAAAGGCAAAGTTTTGCTTGTGCACGTCACCAGTTCAACCTGGATCCATGAGCTTCGTTTTCTTAAAAAGGGCATCATTAATAACATTAACTCAGTGTCAGGGGAAAACCTGGTGGAAGAAATAAAGTTTAAAATAGGAACATTTTAGGCTTTGAGGAGCGTCCCTTCGGGCCCAATGAGTGGTCTGGCGCCCCTGAAGACCAGTCCCCCGCCAAGGCGGGGCTTTAAAGAGCGGCCTTCAGCCTCGAGGAATATGGCACTATACGGAATTTAATGCCTCAAATCACGTGCCCCTTGAACGCAGTGGTCTTTAAGCAAAACGATCCTTGAACCAAGTACCTATGTTAGGAGCTATGAAATCGAAAACCCCGGAAACCTTTTTCAACGGCCGCATAAAAGTTAAACAGGATCGCTGCGGATACCGATTTTCCATTGATTCGATTTTGCTGGCCTGCCATGCCGCACCCCGGCCTGGAGATAAGGTGGTTGACCTGGGAACCGGTTGCGGCATTATCTCTCTTATACTGGCACATCGAGAACCGAATCTGAAAATTTATGGAATCGAAGTGCAACAAGAACTGGCCGACATCGCTTCTTGCAATGTTAAAGAAAATCTGATGGACAACATTATAACCGTTCTTTGTAAAAATATGAAAGAACTGAAAAATGATATGATTTCAGGCCCTGTCGATCTGATCATAAGCAATCCGCCATACCGGAAGGCAAATTCCGGAAGGATAAATCCTGATAAACAACGCGCAGTGGCACGACATGAAATCAAGATCTCTCTTGATGATATTACTGCAACCGTTCGCCGTGTTCTGCGAACCGCCGGAAGGTTCGTCACCATTTACTCAGCCGAACGTATCACCGACCTACTGACCCATCTAAGATATGCCGGCATTGAAGCAAAATTTCTTCGCATGATTCACTCAAATATTAAAACAGAGGCAAAACTGGTTCTGGCGGAAGGAATAAAAGGTGGGCGTCCGGGCCTGAAGATTGGTCCGCCGCTTTTAATCTACGACGAAAATGGCTCTTATACACAAGAAGTGGAAGCAATGCTTTCCCCTTAATCCAGTTTTATTTTTCCCAATGCGTTTACCCGGAGAAGATTCCAGAAGGTTATTGACAGGCTTTAATAAAAAATTATATTGAAAGCATCTTTATAACATGTTTAAAGTTCCGGAGAGGTTGCCGAGTGGCTGAAGGCCCCGCTCTCGAAAAGCGGTATTCCGTTAGAAACGGGATCGTGGGTTCGAATCCCACCCTCTCCGCCAGGCAATCACTAAGGACTCGCGTAGAAATAGGCTTTCCGGAGAGATGTCCGAGCTGGCTGAAGGAGCACGACTGGAAATCGTGTGTGCTGTCAAAAGCGGCACCGAGGGTTCGAATCCCTCTCTCTCCGCCATCATAATCTGACAGGTTGAACAGGGTTTTTGATTTTTTATTTTTTTGCCTTTCTTTCGAAAAGGCAAAAGAACCCCGAAAATCCTGTCAATCCGATCATAAAAAATATTCAGAAATTTTTCTATGTCCTATCTCGTTCTTGCACGCAAATATCGTCCACAAACATTTGAAGAGGTGGTTGGGCAGGACCATATTACCCGTACCCTGGCCAATGCAATTTCCTCTGACCGGGTCGCCCATGCAATCCTGTTTTCCGGCCCTAGAGGAACAGGCAAGACCACCGTGGCCCGTATACTTGCCAAGACCATGAATTGCAAAAAAGGACCTGCGCCTATCCCTTGTAATGAATGCAGATCCTGCAGAGAGATTACCTCGGGAAGAGCTGTGGATGTTTTTGAAATTGATGGTGCCTCGAATAACAGCGTTGATCAAATAAGGGAACTTCGCGAAAATGTACGGTATATGCCTGCGCACAGTCTCTATAAGATATATATAATAGATGAAGTGCATATGCTCAGCACATCTGCTTTTAATGCTCTGTTAAAAACTTTAGAAGAGCCTCCTTCCCATGCCATGTTTATCTTCGCCACCACCGAACCCAACAAGATTCCAATAACTATTCTATCGCGCTGCCAAAAGCATGATTTCAGACGCATAAACGTGGAATTAATGTCAAAACACATGTCGCTTCTTTGTTCAAAAGAAGGAATTGATATTGAAGATGAAAGCCTGGAACTTATTGCCCGTGAAGCCGACGGAAGCCTGAGAGACGCCCTCAGCCTTCTTGATCAGGTTATGGCCTGTCTTGAAGGAAGGATCACCCTTGACCGCATAGTTGATATTCTTGGCGTGATTGATCGTAAAAATCTTTTTGCCATTTCCTCCGCTATTATAAGCGGAAATATTCCGGTGATACTTGATATTCTTGATGATATTTATACCCATGGCCATGACATAAAAAAGCTTTATTCGGATCTTGTTGAACATTTCAGAAATCTGCTGGTGGTTAAAATGGGAAAAAAAATAAGCAAACTGGTTGATCTTCCTGCCCACGAAATTGACCTGCTGACAGACCAGGTAACACACATTTCTGAAGTTTACTTAAACCAGCTTTTTAATATTCTTTTTAATGAGGAAACAACCATAAAATTTTCCGCACAACCGAAGATCGCCCTTGAAATGGCGTTTGTCAAAATGTTTCAGATCAAACCGGCCCTGTCCATTGATGAATTGATTGATAAACTCGACACCCTAAAACAGGAGACCGGACCGATTCAAGGAAAAGAGCTTTTTGAAACACAGGCCCCTTATATCCCTAACAAAAATAAAAATGAACCAAATGATAACGTGACGGACACACTCAGAAAACAGGATATTGGAGGGACTGAAAGCCAAGCGCCATCCACTGTTTCAAACTCCTCTTATAATCTGGGTTCAACATGGAACAGGCTGTTTGAAATTATTTCAAAAAAACATCCTTCCCTTGCCGCAAACCTGGCAAACAGCACTCTGAAAAGTCTAACGGAACAAAGCCTTGAAATAGAAGTAAATGGAAACGCTTTTAATGCTCAGATGGTACGACGCAGCAAAAACATGGGCATTTTAAAAAATATCTGCAAAGATTTTTTCTCAAAAAACATGAAAATTATTATCATCGAAAAAATAGCTAGTGCAAATACGAGGGATAAAAAAAGGAGGGACAATCACCTCAAAAAAGAAGCCCTCAACCATCCGCTTATTACTGATGCAATACAAATTTTCAACGGCAAGGCGGTGGATGTAAAAGTGAATTAACCCGACAACGCAACTTGCAAGCCAAATTTAGCAACAGTGTCTTTGCGTGTCACATGTAATCGTTTAGGGTTAAGGGTTGCGGGTCATAAAAAGAATTATTCCCGATAAAAAAAGAAGGCAACACGCAACCCGAAACAATTACGTAATTACCAAACGAACCAGTTTTAAAAAACGTATTACGGGTAACGACAAATGTCGTTGTAAGATGAAGCATATATGGAGGTATGTTAATGAAAGGCATGGGAAACATGATGAAACAGGCCCAGAAGCTTCAGTCAAAAATGCTGAAACTTCAGGAAGAACTGGCTGACAGGACAGTTGAAACAACATCTGGCGGTGGCATGGTTAAGGTTGTGGCAAGCGGAAAGCAGCAGATTGTATCCATACAGGTGGAAAAAGAAGTGGTCGACCCTGAAGACGTGGAAATGCTGCAGGATTTAATTTTAGCTGCGGTAAATGACGCTCTGGCAAAATCCCAGGAAATGGTTTCATCAGAAATGAGCAAATTAACCGGTGGATTAAACATCCCGGGATTGATGTAATATGAACTACTATCCACCTTCAATTCAAAACGTGATTAAAAATATCTCAAGGCTACCCGGCATCGGAGAAAAAACCGCCGAGCGTCTGGCATTGCATATTCTGAAAACGCCCCGCATTGAAGCGGAGCACCTCGCCCGCAGTATCCTAGAACTCAAAGACAAGATCAGATTGTGCTCCAGATGTTTTGCTTTAAGCGATAGCGATCTTTGCAGTATCTGCAGTAACCCGGCAAGAGACAGCTCTTTATTGTGCGTGGTGGAGCAGCCGGCTGACATGGTAGCTGTGGAAAAATCCGGCGCATTTCAAGGTCTTTATCATATTCTATCCGGTGTACTGTCCCCCATGAACGGAGTCGGACCCGGTGATATAAAAATCAGGGAATTGGTATCCAGGCTAAAAGAAGGCAACGTTAAAGAGGTGGTTCTCGCCACAGGCACAAATATTGAAGGAGAAGCAACTGCCTCATATATTGCTCAACTTGTTGATAAACTTCCTGTCAAGGTGACTCGAATCGCCTCGGGCGTTCCCATGGGAGGTGACTTGAAATACGTAGATCAGGTGACCTTGAAAAGAGCCATGGAGACCAGGCACAATGTCTGATTCCCTTCCTGAAATTTTCCATTGTCAAAAATGCGGGGACTGCTGCTGTGGTTATGGCGGAACTTTTTTATCCGAAAAGGATATCAAAGCGATTGCCAAATTTAAAGGAACGGATGTTAAATCTTTTTTGGAAAATTACTGCACCTTTTCAGGCACCAAACCAATCCTTGCCCAGGGCAATAACGGGTACTGTGTGTTTTGGGACGAACTTTGCACCATTCACCCGGTAAAACCGTATATGTGTAAAGCATGGCCTTTTATAAACAGCGTGCTGGTGGATGTTGGAAACTGGCGTGTGATGTCGTCCATGTGCCCGGGGATTGACCCGGATGTTCCGGACAGCATGGTAAGGAAATGCGTGACTGAAAAAATAGCTGGTATGGTAGTTAGTTCATAACTGCCAGGGATAGATGACATTGTTGAGAGATGAGTTGTGTGTGGTGAGAAACTCACCACAAATCTTCACTCATTTGACTAATGACCGGTTTTCCAGTGTTCTACATCCACCAGTTTATAAACATCATGCTCCTCTCCGTCTGATAAAATCCTGAGAAGAATGTTTTTTTCTTCCAGAGTGCTCAGACAGTCTCTTAATTCTTCTTCATCGCTGTTCCATATTTCAAGAATATTTTTTTTTGAAATGGTACTCCCTGCGTCTGCAAGGCCGCAACATAGAAGATATAAAGATACTGTTTCCATGGAAAGGCCAATATTAAAAATTTTCTGATCCATTGATTTTGTATGTATATGCATTAAATTTTCTCTCGGTTTATTTTGCTTGTAAACTCCAACACCTACTTATATACAATAAAATTGTAAAAAGTCAATTTTTAGCGTTTTAAACTTAAAATTTGAAATTTATATTAATTTATTTAGCTGATTTATTAGTCGGTTAATTCATGTAACTTAAATCATTTGCTAAAAAAGTAGTTTTTTAAAAACCATCCAATTAAAATGATCGGAATATTCGATTCAGGAATAGGCGGGCTTACCGTTGTTCGCGCTGTTATGGAGCAAATCCCCGGCTATGATATCATCTACTTTGGTGATACTGCACGTACGCCTTATGGATCAAAAAGTCCGGAAACGGTCATCAGGTATGCCATTGAAAATACTGATTTTCTGCTGGAAAAAGGAGCTGAAATTGTTGTAATGGCCTGTAACAGCGCGTCAAGCGTTGCCACCGAAAGCCTGGTTCAAAAATACAATGTACCCATTTTTGAGGTTATCACACCTGCAGCCAGGCTTTCTGTTCAAGCCTCAAAAAAAATGTGTATCGGAGTTATCGGAACCCGTGCGACCGTACAAAGCGGTATTTATGAAAAAAAGATACTTGCAATAAATCCGAAAGCCCGGGTCTATTCCGCTGCCTGTCCCCTGCTTGTTCCTCTGGTGGAAGAAGCATGGTTTAAAAAGCCGGTGACTTCAATGGTTGTAAAAAAATATCTCCATCCACTTAAAATCCGGCAGATAGACACGCTTATCTTGGGTTGCACCCATTATCCGCTTTTAAAAAATATTATACAGCATAAAATCGGAAAACGGGTAAATATTATAGACTCCTCTGCCGGTGTGGCAAAAAAAGTAAGCGATTTTATTAAAACCAATAAAGATATCGAAAACAAACTGGCTAAAAACGGAAAATTTCAGCTTTTTGTATCGGATATCACCCGGCAGTTTGAAAAAACAGCCAAAGCGGTTTTAAACAGGAAGGTGAAGCTCGAAAGAATAGATGCATTGTAACGATTAAACTAAAACTTTATACTACGTATCTTCCCAATCAGTGGCATCAATCACATATTTTGGAAATGATGTCGCCAAGCACCAATCACCTCTTAGTATATTCAGGACCTGCGATTAAAAGATTATTACTTATGGTAGATTGTATATCTTCCATCTTACTTCCAAAAACAATATCTCTTATTAAACCGTGACCGAATGCACCTAATATGACCAGGGAATCATGAGGCACATCGTAAAGATTCTCCTTAAAGTTTCCTTTTTCAAACATATGCCACTCATTAACATAGCGTTTGATATCTTCTTTCAAATTTTCACTTTCAACGACTTTTTCGTAAGATTCTTTATATTTTTTTTCAACCTGGGTAAAAATGTCAAGCTGCATTCCTGTTTCTTTTTTGATATAAAATCCAAGCTTTAGCGCATTTACCGCATTTGGAGATCCTCCGAAAAAAACACTGATGCTGTTCCACTCTTTATAAGTGGGACTTGTGATCAAAACCGGAAAATGTGCAGATTTTACAATACGCCTGACTTTGGGGCCTATGTGACCCAGGCCGATTTTAGAAGACAAATCACTTATACTTCTCGGGCAGCACATAAAATCAAAATTTGTAGGGATATCGGGTAATGTTGAAGCCGTATAATTCTTTGGTTTTAATAACCTGGGCGTTATTCCCCCCTCTTGTAGCAGTTTTTCCGCATGTTTCACGGCTGTTTGCGGTGATGTCAAGTAAGACTTGTCAAGGTCAATCTGGACAACATCGTTTTCAAAATACATTAAAAACTGTGTAAATTCAGGAACATAAACTATTGGAGATACCCCCACCTTCTTGCAAAAATAAATGGTCTGCAATATCGTTTCTCTTCCCAAAGGGGTATTTCTGAAAATGTGAAATATGGTCGTATTCATTAAAGTCTCCTTTCGTTATTGATGCGTCTGCACCATAAGCTCTTTACGATATTGATTTAGAAGTGTCGCTTTTGAAACCATACCCAGAAACCTGTTATTAGCGACAACCGGCATACTGAATAGATTGTTTTTATCCATTTGGCGTAAAACATCAACCAAATCATCATCCGGACTCACGGTTTCAATTCTTGTGTCCATTATCTGTTCTAAAATGACAGCATCATAGATAGCTGGATCAAAAAGATACTCCCTGATATCATCTAAATGAATCATTCCTAAAAAATGCTTGTTCTGGTTGTCTTCAACCGGAAAATAATTTCTATGCGATTTTTTTATAATATTAATAAAATCATGAAGCAACATGTTATGTTTTACTGCGATGCAATCTTTTTCAATAAGTTCACTTATATTTAAATCTGCCAGAACCCTTTCATCCGTTCCGGGCCTTAAAAGCTGCCCTTTTTCAACCAGATCTTTTAAATAAAATGATGCCGGCTCAAAATAATGGCAAAGTGACGCAGAAACGGCTGACACAATAATAAGTGGCAGAATAACTCCATAACCACCTGTGATTTCTACGATCAAAAAAATTCCGGTAAGCGGTGCCTGCAGCATGCCGCTGATAAGACCGGCCATGCCCAGCAAAGCAAAACATCCTTCGTTTGCCAGAGGTATTGAAGGCCAGATCATTATCAATGCCCTGCTATATGCCAAGCCAACCAGACTGCCAATAACAAGACAGGGAGCAAATATTCCCCCGGAACCTCCCCAGCCCAGGGTGAAAGCAGTAGCCAACATCTTGGCAAATGCCCCGAGCGCAACTATGACAAGTCCCTGGGTATATGCACCTTCAATCATCAGTCTAACTGAATTGTATCCTTCTCCTAAAATAACCGGTAGGAAAATGCCGAGTGTACCAACCGCACAGCCACCGATGGCAGCGCGAATCCACAAGGAAACTGTCAATTTGCTTGACAAACCATACATAACCCTGAGCAACCGGGTCAACACGATGGAAGCTCCGGCGGCAATAACTGCCAGCCCAATGGAGGAAAAGATATCAAAAATGCTGATGTCAAAAAGATGATGACTGAAAGCAATCTGGTTGCCCTGCATCACACGGCTAATTTCAGCTCCTGCTACCGAGGCGATTGCAATCGGAATAATATGCAAAGATTTCCATTCCGCTAAAATCACCTCCATAGAAAAGACCATTCCCGCAATCGGCGCATTAAAAATTGAAGATATTGCCCCAGCTGCGCCACAACCGACCAGGGTTATACGCTGGCGATCATTTAACAAAAAAAACTTTCCAATATTCGAACCAATGGCAGCGCCGCTCATTACCACAGGAGCTTCGGGACCTGCAGAACCACCGCTACCGATAGTCAGAAAACTTGATATCAATCTGGAAAAGCTGGAGCGAAAACGCATAAGGCCCCCATGACGCGATACACTGTATATTACTTCCGGAACGCCATGACCCGCCCCTTCCTTTACAATTTTTTCAAGAAATAGTGAAGAAAGAGCCGCTCCCGCGGCAGGCAATATAAATGCCCACCATAAATGCCGGAAGTGATGCAGCCACTCAAGCATTGCCGTGAGTGACCGGTTAAGTATAACCGCTGCCAGGCCACTGCATATTCCAACAATCGCTGCGATTATCATCAGCATCAGGCGATCGTCTGACCTGAAAATGCGCCATCTTGCCGGATATTTCCATGTTTTATAAGCGCTCATATTCCTTCCATTGGCCGGATAATACAGTATAATTTTGCGGGGAAACCTGAAAAGATGTTTTTAAACAGATCAAAATTGTTCTGGTTTCCCAACCTGTTTTTAAGAAAAACGGATTTTCTGACTTTTTAAGAAATTATTGAAAATAAAAAGAACTAGTTGTCTCCGATTTCTGGTGGTTTCTCGAAATCAGCAATTTTTTTAAAAAGTTGTTCTGAAGCGGGATATGTCTGTAAAAAATCAACAAACTTGTTGCTGCGAACGCAGAAAGATAGCTTTGAAAGAAGATGTAGATGTATCTGAATAGATGGACTTAAAAGAACAAACATGACAAACACCGGTCTTTTGTCTACTGCTTTAAAATCAATCGGTCTTTCAAAAAAACAGGTTGTGATTACAGGATGAATAACCACATCGGCAAGTGGAATCCTTGGATGGGGGATTGCAATTCCTCTGCCGATTCCTGTGGATGTAAGTTTCTCTCTTTCAAGCAACTTCACCAATAATGCCTCTTTTGCACCTGTTGAAAAAAAGGATAAATGATCCACAGCTGATTTGAGAACCTCCTCAACTGTATCGCCCTTCAAATGGTTGATTACACCTCCTCGTTTCATCACCGGAAGAAGATTTTCCAGCTCGGTCTGTTTCTCCTTTTCGGAGTTTTGTTCAAAAAATGTAAATGTAAGGTTATGGGATTGCGCCCATTTGTTTAAAACAGATTTTTTGAATATACATTCTTTTCCGCTTTGCTGAACAGGTATTCTGCCTTGCCGAATCCACCGTTCCATCGTAGCTGGCGGAAGGTCGAAACTTTTTGCAATTTTATTTAATGTTGATTTCATAAAGTTAAAATAAAACTATCTTAAAATTTGAAAAATTGGTGACTACACCTATCTAGTGATCAAATCAAGAAGATTTATCACCACTGCTTTCCCGTTTAATATGAATATCCCTTCTGGGATAGGGTATTTCAATTTTTTCCTTATCGAAGGTGGCTTTAACATGGTCGGTAATGTAAGAAATTGTATCCATCCTCCTTCTGGCATCATCAATCCATACACGAAGCTGAAGATCGACTGAAGATTCACCGAAATTTCTTACAACCACCTTGGGAGCCGGATTTTTTAATATCCATTCAGCGGAATCGGCAACTTCCCTAATCAACCCTTTTGCTTTCTCTATATCCGCATCATATGCAATGCCTATATTGACACGAACCCTTATTTTAGAGGTAATGATGGTGTAATTTATGATATCCCGCTTCATTATTTCATTGTTGGGAATAACAATGACGATATTATCTGTGGTCTTAATCTTGGTCGCACGCAGGCCGATATCTATGACATCACCCCAGGTCGCACTGCCGGATGGAGCGGTCCACACTTCGATTCTGTCACCTACTTCAAATGGACGGTCAATAATCAATAAAACCCCTGCGATAAGATTCGATAAAGTGTCCTTGGCGGCAAAACCGATGGCTATACCTGCAACACCTGCACCGGCAATAAAGGGCATCACATTAACACCCAGCATATCCAAGGCAATAATTATAGCGGTTATATAAATAATGGCGCCGGCAAATTTCTTTAAAAGATCAAAAACAATATTATCTATATCTGTCTCTGTCTTGTCGGCCAAATGTTTCTCAAGATATTGAATGGCAATTCTGAAAAACTCGTTAGCCGGAGATGCCAAAAGCACCACCATAATTGCATGAAAAACATTTTCAATAACCTGAATATTAAAAAGCCGGATCAGATAAGTAACAGTTACCAGGAACAGCACATAAAAGAATACCTTTTTTACCGATTTAAAGGCCTGGCCGTTTATTTGTAAATCAGTATGTTTTTTTATTCTTTTTTCAAACGTACTTAAAACCCCTTTTAAAATGAACCATGCAATCAATGCACCTGCAATGGCCATCATAGATTTAAGCATAAGCGCAAAATAAGTCGTCTCTATACCTACACCTGCTGCAATTTTTTCAATAAGCTCATTCCATTTGTTCATAATTCGCACTCCTTTTATTACCCGTCTTTGTGCTGTAAATAAATAATTTCCCAGCGGCAGTCAACCAATCATTTTTTAACAAACGAGGTGACATCTATAGTGTAAATACGAATCCCCCTGCCCTCTTTTTTAAGCCTGTCTTAAAAGCACGCATGGTGCCGAGAGCAAGTTCCGGCCATTTGGTTAAAACGATAAATTTTGAAATATCGAACCATTGTCAGAGAGATTTGCCCAAAGTTTTCCCTGATATTCAAAATATTAAGGTTTATAGAGTCACATTGGGTAGGTACGGATGAAAATAAAGAAATATAAATAAGAAAGAGGCAATAAGGTATTTACAGATAAGATTACACTCAGGGACGATTGTTATCCCGCTGCATTCGAAGCCTTATCAATATCGACAATTCTGCTACCTTCAATATAATCCTGGGTTTCATATTTAGTAATACGCATGAGTTTTCGGGTAATACTTCCCATTTTATCGGTTTGTTCTTTAATCATCTTAATATATGGATAAGCCGAATTTTCCTTTCCCATATCCATTAAAAGCAATTCGCTGTATCCTGAAACAACCTGCATCGGCTGGTTCAATTCGTGACAGATTCCTCCTGCCATTTCCAACACACCGTTGAATTTCTCTTCTTCCATAAATTTTTTTTCCATCTTTTTATGGAGCAAAACAGATTTGATTCTTGCTAAAAGCTCTGTTTTATTTACCGGCTTGCGTACGTAGTCGTTGCCACCGGCTTCGAACGCTTCCTTAAGTGTCTCATTGTCCGTGCTTGAAGTGACGAATATAACCGGTATCTCACTTGTCTGCTCGTCGTTTCGCAAAACTTTGCACACCTCAATGCCATTCATCCCAGGCATCTGGATATCAAGAAGTATGAGATCTGGTTTTATCTCCTTGGCTTTCTTTATACATGCCGGCCCATCCCAGACGCTGACCGTATAATAGTCGCTGTGTTTTTTCAAAATCAGGCTCACCACCATGCTGCTGAGGGGGCTGTCATCCACAACCAGAAGGGTGCTACCGGAAACATCCATCATGCCACGCATCTCATATTCCTCCGTTGAGCAGATAATTCGTTAAAAAGTTGAGTGATTCATTCAGCACAAATCATTCACTCAACATACAGCCATCACCTCATTTAATTTCTCAGACAACGCATTAAGGCTGTACGGCTTTTTAATAAACCCTTTGGCCCCTGCATCAAGTATTTCTCGGACCGGACCCTCAAGTTCATATCCGCTTGAAACGATCACTTTCATATTCGGACGTGCTTTGATAATTACCGGGTAAAGTGCATCACCCCTTATATCGGGTAAATTAATATCCATTATGGCAAGGTCGATGATGCCACTATATGTTTTTACAACCCGGTTGGCTTCCGATCCGTTTCTTGCCTGTAGAACACGGCACTCAAGCTTTTCCAGCATCTTTCGACTGACATCCATGACCATCTCTTCATCCTCAATAACCAGCACGGTGCATGTTTCATTCGCAGGTTTCATTGATTTTGCCATCCTTCAACAACCCTGGCATAACTAGTGGCAAGGAAAACAAGCCTTCCGCTACCCTTCCCGCGGTTTCGTCAACCGTTATGTAATCAAAATATTTTTATGCATCATCCATTATTCCGATATGCATCCATTTTGACAAATCCTGATACAATACCGGTTGTTCAATGGAAGTGAAAATAAAGGGCTGTGACTAGTAATATCGACAGGTTTTAAAAAAACTTGAGCAATATGGAAAATTTTTTTTGAAAAGATGGGCTATTGTATATAATAGAGATGGATCACTTTCGATTTAATTGAATGAAGAAGATGGAATTTATTTCAAAAAAATAGCACGACGGAACATATTCATTAGAAACAAACATTCGTTTTTCCATCTTGGTTCGTTTGTCCGGAGAATCGCCTGTTTGACCGGTACCAGACGTTTCCATCTTATCTGGAAATAAACGTACGACAGCTATCTCGTTGAAATCGGATTTGAACCAGCCCCAGGGAGCAAAGAACCCCACGGCAGTGTTAATCGTTTCCACTTGAACCCTGGAATCCTCCAACCATTTTCACCAACTATATTGGAAAAGAAACATATTTTTGAACTGCTTTTAATGGCGGGTTGATTAAAATTTTTCTGTTGAGAAAAATCCTGCTTTAAAAAATTCACGATTTAACCGGGCAATGTTGGTAATTGAAATCTCTTTGGGACATTCTGCTTCACATTCGGTTTCATTGCTGCAGTTTCCAAATCCCAACCTGTCCATTTCCCTGATCATGGATATTGCTCTTTTGGCGGCTTCCGGTTTTCCCTGAGGAAGTAAGGCAAACTGAGAAATCTTGGCGCCTACAAAGAGCATCGGGGAGGCATTGGGGCAGGCTGCGACACAGGCGCCACATCCGATGCAGGCAGCAGCATCCATGGCCAGTTCAGCCGCTTCCTGGGATACCGGGATTGCATTGGCATCCTGAGCCCCACCGGTATTTACCGAAATAAACCCTCCTACCTGGATCATTTTATCAAGTGCGCTGCGATCCACTGCCAGGTCTTTTATCACCGGGAACGCCCTGGATCGCCATGGCTCTATTATAAGAGTATCACCATCGGAAAAATGCCTCATGTGCAACTGACAAAGGGTTGTGCCTTTTTCAGGACCGTGGGGACGTCCATTAATAACCGCTCCGCACATTCCACAGATGCCCTCTCTGCAGTCATGGTCGAAAGCGACAGGCTCCTTGCCTTCAAGGGTAAGTCGCTCGTTTATCACATCAATCATTTCTAAAAACGACATGTCTGTGGATATATCCTCGGCTTGGTAAGTTTCGAGTCTGCCTTTGTTTTTCTGTCCTTTTTGGCGCCAGATCTTAAGGGTTAAATTAATCGTCTTGCTCACTTGTAACTCCTTTGTGTTAATTCGACATTCTCAAATTTAAGCTCTTCCTTGTTAAGTGCCGGTTCATTATCCTTACCGGCATATTCCCATGCGCTGACGTGGCAAAAGTTTTCGTCATCCCGTAAGGCTTCATTTTCGTCAGTCTGATATGCCTCGTTGAAATGACCACCGCACGATTCCTGCCGGGAAATGGCATCAATGAGCATCAATTCTCCAAACTCGAGAAAATCTGCCACTCGTCCAGCGCGTTCCAGACTCTGGTTGAAATCTTTGCTTGATCCCGGGACGATCACATCCTCCCAGAATTCTTCCCGTAGCTGTTGTATCAATCCTCTGGCCTTTTCAAGCCCTTGGTTATTTCTGGCCATACCGCAGTAATCCCACATAATGTGTCCCAGTTGCTTGTGGAAATCATCAACAGTTCTTTTTCCGTTGATCGAAAGCAGCCTTTCAATACTGTCGTTTACTGATGTGCGGGATTCTTTGAATGCCGAATGGTCGGTGGTTACTTCTTTTAAGGATGTGCCTGCAAGATATCCGCCTATGGTGTATGGCAAAACAAAATACCCGTCTGCAAGCCCCTGCATCAAAGCACTTGCTCCCAGACGGTTGGCTCCGTGATCAGAAAAGTTGGCCTCTCCGAGAACAAAAAGACCGTCTATGGTACTCATCAGATTGTAATCGACCCACAACCCTCCCATGGTATAGTGAATCGCAGGATAAATCATCATCGGTGTTTCGTAGGGGTTTTCAGCGGTTATTTTTTCATACATCTGAAAGAGATTACCGTATTTTTTTTCTATCACATCCTTCCCGTCTCTTTTTATGGCATCGTCAAAATCAAGATACACGGCAAGACCGGTTTCTCCTACTCCCTTTCCCATATCACACTGTTCCTTGGCGTTGCGGGAAGCCACATCCCGCGGCACCAGGTTTCCGAAACTGGGATATTTGTTCTCCAGATAATAATCCCGTTCAGACTCCGGAATCTGGTGAGGTCTGCGTTTGTCTCCCGGATTTTTAGGCACCCATACCCGACCGTCGTTTCTCAGGCTTTCGCTCATTAGGGTGAGTTTAGACTGGTAATCGCCGTGTACCGGAATACAGGTGGGATGAATTTGGGTAAAACACGGATTGGCAAAATATGCCCCTTTTTTATATGCCCTGAACGCGGCGCTGGCATTGGATGCCATGGCATTGGTGGAAAGAAAGTAAACATTGCCGTAGCCACCGGTGCACAGGACAACAGCATCGCCTGAATGTGTTTCAATTTCACCGGTAATCAGGTTTCGGGCAACTATTCCCCTGGCCTGCCCGTCCACAACGACGAGGTCGAGCATTTCCCTTCGGGGAAACATTTTAACTTTGCCTGTTCCCACCTGTCGCATAAGGGCACTGTATGCGCCAAGAAGAAGCTGCTGACCTGTCTGTCCCCTTGCATAAAAAGTTCTTTGGACTTGGGCGCCCCCAAAGCTCCTGTTTGCCAGGAGTCCACCGTAATCCCGTGCAAAGGGAACCCCCTGTGCCACACACTGATCAATAATGTTATTGCTTACCTGGGCAAGCCGATGCACATTGGCCTCTCGGGCCCTGAAATCACCACCTTTTATGGTATCATAAAATAGCCGCCATATACTGTCTCCCTCATTGGTATAATTTTTGGCCGCATTGATTCCTCCCTGGGCTGCAATGCTGTGAGCCCGCCGGGGACTGTCCTGTATGCAGAATGTCTTTACATTGTATCCCAGTTCGGCAAGGGAAGCGGACGCACTTCCCCCGGCAAGTCCGGTTCCCACAACAATAATTTCAAATTTTCTTTTATTTGCAGGATTGACCAGTTTGAGCTCAAACCGGTGTCTGTCCCACTTTTCGGCAAGCGGGCCAGCAGGAATTTTCGCATCAAGCTTCATGTATTATCTCCTTGTACGATAAGTGGGTAAAAAGGTTACGTCCCGCCGCGGCAGGATGGTAACACTATAAAAATTACTGATGTTTTCGGGTTCAGGAGTACCTTTCTTTGCTCGGCCCTGCCCATAGAACGCTTCATATTTCGCTTAACTCTGAATTACTGAAGCATTGAACCCTTGGACGGTTACCCTCAGGCCATATACGCAAGATAAATCGGGAGTGAACCGAACCCGAGCACAATGATTATACTGAAAACATAACTTAGGCCCTTTATAAAAGGCATGTACTTTACATGGTTGGCACCCAGAGTTTGAAATGCACTCCAAAGACCGTGACTTATATGAACCGCTGCAACGATCATGGCCGAAACGTAAATAATGACATAGGTAAAATTTGCGAATGCACTGTGCACTATTTGATAAATGGTTGTGTCGGTTTTATCAATAAAGTGAAAATTAATCAGATGCAACACGATAAAAATAAGCAGAATGAAACCGGTATACGGCATTGTGGCTGAACCAATGGTTCGTCCTCCGGCGCTTTTGTTAACTGAATACCGTATCGGCCTGGACCTAAAGTTCTGGTAAAAAAGTGTGGCACCTGTCAATATGTGTACCACAGCAAAAAATAAAAGCCCGAGTTCAACCAGCGTAATAATTGGCCCCAGGGAATGCAGATGTTCGGCATATGAATTAAAAGCATCCTTTCCCATGTAGATGGTAAGATTACCGGCAAGATGCCCTGCGAGAAAACCGCAAAAGCAAAGGCCGGTTATTGCCATCATCAGCTTCTTGCCGATTGAAGATAACAGGGTGCTCGCAAGCCAGTTCATTTTTTCCTCCATGGTTTTGTCGTTGATCAGTCTTCGCTTCTATTCAGGCTTCGCAGTGGTAAGCCAGCTTCCGGGTTTACGATTCAAGGGTTTTCCGCTAAATGCGGGATTAACCGCGAACCTTTTGCAAAGGAGTACTTTTATTCTCAAACCATGGAACTGTCAATAAAATTTTACATATAATTTTGCAATATGTCACCTTATTTCCCTTCTTAGTTATAAAAAAAGATAAATTCACCTTTCGCTCTTGACAAATTGTATGTTTTTAGCATACAATGTAGCACATACAGATCTACGGAAGGCAAGCCTGTTGAAAAGCAATGACACAAAAATGCCATATTAAATCCTGGCACCACACTGTTTATATGGGTAGTTAAATATTGCCTTTGCAACGCCTTTGGGATATAGTTTCCAAGAGGCGTTTTTTTAGTACTTTAACCACACCCAATGAATTTGGAGCATTTTTTATGATTCAACATGAAATCGATATATTCCATATGATGGTTAATGCCGGCCTGATGGTTCAGGCTGTTTTGCTGCTTCTGTTATTTTTTTCCATATCATCATGGGCAATCATCCTAATTAAATACAGGTATATCATGAAAGCCTTTCGCGAATCAGCCAGGTTTACCGATTTTTTCTGGAAAAGCCGGGATCTGTCCAATGCGTTTATAAAAGCAAAACAGCTGGGAGGCAGCCCTGTTGCAAGAGTTTTCCGGGTGGGCTATCTTGAACTTAAGAAATTGAGTAAATCCGGTGTTCCCTTATCATCATCTCAGTCCGCTGAGGATAAAACCTCGTCACTTTCTTCCATGTTTACCGGCACTGATAATGTCAAACGTGCTTTACGTCGCGCCATCAACACAGAAATGACCAAAATGACTCAAATGGTTCCTTTCCTGGCTACAACCGGAAATACAGCCCCTTTCATCGGTCTGTTCGGCACTGTCTGGGGTATCATGAATTCTTTTCATGGCATCGGTCTCAAAGGATCGGCCAGCCTGGCTGTTGTTGCTCCCGGTATATCAGAAGCGCTTGTTGCCACTGCTGTCGGCTTGGCAGTGGCCATACCTGCAGTCATTGCTTTTAATTATTTTACACAGAAAATAAGGATTATTGAGTCTGAATTGCAAAGTTTTGCCGCAGACTTTCTAAATATCGTCGAACGCGACATTCTAAGGATAGAAAGGAGAAGGAAATGACCAACGGAGGCAATCAGAGCCGCCTGATGTCTGATATTAACGTGACACCGTTTGTCGATGTCATGCTTGTGCTATTAATCATCTTTATGGTGACCGCTCCGATGATGATGGAAGGTGTGAATGTCACTTTACCTGAAGCCACTTCAAAGCCGCTTGTATCTGAAAAAAAGCCTCTGATAGTTAATATAGACCCTGAAAACAATATTTTCATCAATGATTTTAAGGTAAATGTGGATGGCCTGGGAGAAAAACTGAATAAAATATTAGACGGCAGAAAAGACCGTGAAGTTTATCTTAAGGCGGATAAGAATATTTCTTACGGAATGGTTGTACGGGTAATGTCGGAAATAAAAGCGGCCGGGGTTGAAAAGCTCGGCATGGTCACCATACCGATCAGCGAAAAAAATCGATCTGGAAAGTAAAAATTGAAAAAATTAGCTTTAGGGAAATGGTAACTAAAAAAACATACGCCCATACAGATATGTTGCATCCGGACAGGGAAAATACCGGTACATTATTTTTATTTGTCTCTGTTTCCACCGTGTTCCATTTTATTTTTTTTGCTGTTTTGATTTTTTTACCCGATTTTTCCCCCAAAAAAAAGTTTTCCATGGCTGCCATAAATGTCAGCCTGGTTTCGATACCTGATGCGGGAAAACCGGCAGTATCGAGCAACAGAACTTCTGTTACGAGGTTAAACCGCGCTAAAAATTTAACATCAACAAAAAATGCGGCAAAAACGATATCCATTGCACCGCGGAAAATAAAAGTTAAAAAATCGCTTAAAAAAAAGACGTTTAAATCAGATAAGGTGGTAAAAAGCGCCATATCGGAACTTAAAAAAAAGGTTGACGAATCAACACCAAAGCCGATAACCAAAGCCCTTGAACGTCTCAAACGTGAAGTTGAACAAACAGCGCCGGTCAGGCATACAGAAACCAAAGGGGTGACAGGGTCAAATACCGGCACCTATGGAAAGCCCGATGCCAAGGGCGAAAAAACCCCTGAAATCATGCAGATATATAACGCTGAAATTGCCTGGCAAATCAAAAAGAACTGGGTCTTTTCTGAGGACTTCGCACAAAGTAGCTCTGATCTTGAGGCTGCCCTGGCTATTAGAATTGCGTCCAATGGTGAAATTCAGGAAATCTGGTTCGATAAAAAATCAGGGAACAGTTTTTTGGATGATTCAGCGTATAAAGCGATCATGAAGTCTAACCCGCTTCCTCCGCTTCCTAAGGGATTTTCGCTTCCGTATTACACGGTTGGGTTTTTATTCGGACCTAAGGGAATTAAATAGCTCATGGTTCAGAGCGCATGGCTGATATTGAAATGATTAAATCCTTTATTCTACGAGCGTTGAGCTTTGAACCCTGAACGAATAACCATGAAATAACTTAATGAAACGATATCTAATAAAAATATTACCTTTGGTTGCTCTGGCTTTGTTTATCATTCCGGGATTGTCCCATGCGGATTATGATTATATTGACATCAATAATCCTTTCTTGCGTAAAATTCCCATGGCGATTCCTGTCTTTTCCACCCTGCCAAATGCAAAAGCAAAAAAAACGATTTTAAAAAGGGCATCGAATTTACTTTCAGATACGCTTGAATTTACAGGGTATTTCAAGATGCTGGATCGAGACGCCTTCCTTATCGATCCTGACAATGCACCTTTGATTACCCCGAAAATCAACTTTAATAACTGGGTAAGTATCGGGGCTGAGTTTCTTATTACCGGTGGCCTGGCGGAAAAAAATAACACCATTGCCATGGAGCTTCGACTGTTCGATACCTTTAAGGGGAAAAGGCTGGTAGGTAAAAAGTATGAAGGGCCCACCAAGGACCTTCGTCAAATGGTGCGCCGTTTTTGCAGCGAGGTTATCTATCATCTCACCGGCAATCGTGGTATTTTTAACAGTAAAATAGCATTTATATCAACCGGTTCAGGGAATAAGGAAATTTTTATCTGTGATTTTGACGGTTCCAATATAAAACAGCTGACGCAAAATAATCGAATTAACCTTTTCCCGGCATGGTCATCCGATGCAAAATGGATGGCCTATACCTCTTATTTGAATGGAAAACCAGATATTTACATCATAAATTTAAAAAACAAGCATCGCACGTCAATATCCAAAAAAGGCCTCAATATTGCACCGGCATGGAAGCCCGCCAGATTTGAACTGGCAGCCACACTTTCCTTTTCAGGAGATCAGGAAATTTATCTGTTGACTGGAACAGGAAAAATTATTAAAAGACTGACCAGGAAATGGGGCAGCGATGTATCACCGACCTGGTCCCCGGACGGTAAAAAAATCGCCTTTGTTTCCAACCGTGCCGGATCACCTCAAATTTATATAAAGGATATCGCTTCAGGACAGGTTGAAAGGTTGACATTTAACGGCCAATACAATACACAACCAGACTGGTCTCCCCGGGGAGACAAAATTGTCTATTCGTCACTACAGCAAGGAAGAAATAATATTTTCGTGGTTGACATCAAGAATCGGCAACCGACACAGCTTACCTTCGATTCAGGAAACAACGAAGCCCCTTCCTGGTCATCAGATGGAAGCCTGATTGTATTTAGCTCAACACGAAAAGGACCGTCCAGACTCTATATTATGACTGCCTTTGGAACCGACCAGAGGCGGTTGCTTTTTTTACGCGGTGAGCAGACCAACCCAAAATGGTCACCGAATGTTAACAATGAATAGATGACTTTTGATTTTGAAAGGAGGAAAAAAATGCGAAAAAATTTGTGGATAGGTTTAGTGATGCTTTTTTTAATTCCCGGGTTGCTGTTTACCGTATCCTGTGCCCAACAAGAAGTTAAGGATACGACTGAAGAAACAGCTACGGAACCTGAAAAAGCACCTGAAGAAACAGCAACACAGGCAAGTAAAGGAATTCAGCAGCCCACTGAAGACATGACTGCGGAAGAACGAGCCGCTCTGGCAGCACGGAACATGTTCTTGAGCGAAGATATCTACTTCGAGTTTGATAAAGCCACCCTTGATTCAATGGCACAAGATATCTTATCAAGAAAGTCGGACTGGATGCGGGATAACCCTGATGTGGTCGTGAGCATTGAAGGCCATTGTGATGAGCGCGGCACCAATGAATACAATCTTGCCCTGGGCGAAAAACGTGCTGAAAGCGCAAAGTCTTTTCTCGTTGACCTTGGCATTGATGCTTACAGAATTTCAACTGTAAGCTATGGTGAAGAACGTCCTGCAGATGAAGGTCACAACGAAGAGGCCTGGGCCAAAAACAGGCGAGCTCATTTTATTATTCCATAAAATATTTATTCATGAGCCTAAAACAGACCGCCCGCCTTTATGGCGTGCGGTCTGTTTTCCAAAGATCTCTCTGTATCACATGATCAACTATCGTTATTCTTTCTAACATGAAACACGCAATCCCAATTATCATTGTTTTTTTTCTCGTTATGTGCGGATGCGCATCCCAGCAGGATGTAATCATTCTGGATGATCGTCTGGTGGAATTAGAATATCAGCTGTCCAAGATTAAAACGGTCACAAAATCTCAAAAATCCGAGGGTAAAAAATTAAGGGGTCAGTCTGCCGGACTTCGCGCAGAACTCAGCGAAATCAGAGCAGAAATTCAGGCATTAAATGGAAAAATTGAAGAAACCGAATTCCTGCTAAAACAAAATTTAACCGCTTCTTCAAAGGCAGAAGATGATTTAAACAAAAAGTCGGAAAAACGGTTGGAAAGGTTGAAGGAGATTACCGCTTTTAATAAAGAGCGTATTATTCGTATTGAGCAGTACCTGAATCTCGAATTTTCCGAATCCGCCCATAGCCAAAAAACCGGCCTTGCCAAAAAGCCAACTCCCCAAGTTGAAAAAAAACTGACTGAAAATGAACTGTACCAACAGGCAAAACAGGCCTTTGACGAAGGCAACCTTGACGATGCACGCGATAAATTTAAAGAATTGTTGGATCGATACCCAAAATCAAAAAGTGCGGATAACGCCCAATTTTGGATCGGTGAGATCTTTTATCGTGAAAAATGGTATGAAAAAGCAATTTTGGAATATCAGAAAGTGATTGAAAATTATCCCAAAGGGAATAAAGTTCAAGCTTCCCTGTTAAAACAGGGATTTGCCTTTTATAACCTTAAAGATAAACCAAATTCCCGTCTTATTTTTAAAGAACTGATAAAGAAATTTCCCGGATCAAACGAAGCAAAAATTGCAAGAAAAAAGCTAAAAGAGTTCTAACAGGTAATGAACGCATGATGATGAAGATCATCGGCATAGATCCTGGCCTGGCGGCAACGGGTGTTGGCATTGTCAGAGGAACAGGGTTTAAAATCGATGGTTTTTCCTTTGGTGCAATCAACACTTCCAAAAACATCTCTTTGCCAAACCGGCTGGAACAAATCTACTCACGTCTTCTTTCTCTTTTACAAGACGAAAAACCCGACCTTATGGTTGTGGAAGATGTATTTTCCCTTCCCAAATACCCAAAATCGGGTATCACTTTGGGGCGGGTGACAGGAGTGATTATTCTTGCAGGTTGCCAGGCCAATGTCGCCATTAAGGAGATTTCTGTCCGTGAGGCCAAGCAGGCTTTAACCGGAAATGGGAATGCAAGTAAAATACAACTTGAAAAATCAGTGCGAAATTTGTTACACATTGAAACACCGATTAGACCTTACCATGCATCAGATGCCCTGGGTCTTTCAATTATCGGTCTTTATCGCTCCGGAAATGATAACACCCAACTAATCGATAATTCAACTATTTTTAATAACAAGTGACAAAATCGAATGATCGGATATCTAGAGGGCAAACTATTAAAAAAAGAAGAGGATCGCATACTTCTTCTGGTGAACCATGTCGGATATGAAATTCTTCTTCCTTCAATCGTGGCGGAAACTTTAACTAACAAAATTGTTGGCGATGAGCTTTCTCTTTACATCTATTACCAGCAAACTGAAAGGCAGCCAAAACCTGTGCTCATCGGCTTTAATCTGGAAGCTGAAAGGGATTTCTTTCAACTTTTTATTTCCGTTGAAGCGGTGGGTCCATTAAAAGCCGCCCGTGCTATGAAAATTCCTGTTCGTGAAATCGCACGCGCCATTGAAACAGAAAATGCTTCCGTTCTCAAACAGTTAAAAGGTATCGGTGACCGAACTGCTCAGAAAATTATTGCCACGTTAAAAGGCAAAATGGAAAAATTTGTATTAATCAGCAAAGGAGATACGGTTACCGCTCCTGTCTATGTCGATTTTAAAAACCAGGTTCTCAGAGTTCTTGTTGACCAGCTTGGACATAAAACCTCGGATGCAAAACAAATGATCGCCCAAGCATTAAGTCGTAACCAATCTATTGCAACCCCCGAAGAACTCTTTGAAGAAGTATATCGCGGGGAAGTTGTTTCTTAAATGTTGATCTTATAGCTGACCGTTTAGGTAGTTGAGAATATTTAACCCATTATGAATTAGAGAAAAAATCATATGACAGATGATATCATCACACATTCTTCCAATGATCAGGGTATCCTCTCCGGGTCTTGCCTGCCTGTAGACCAGGAACCTGAAATTCTGTCCCTGCGTCCATTAAATTTCTCAGACTATATCGGCCAGTCCGAGATCGTAGAAACCCTCAAAATTGCTATTCAAGCCGCAAAGAAGCGCAACGAGCCGACCGATCATGTTCTTTTCCACGGCCCTCCTGGACTCGGGAAAACCACACTGGCTCATATTATAGCAAATGAAATGGGCGCAAATATCACCGTCACTTCAGGGCCTGCTCTAGATAAAGGCGGAAACCTGATAGGCATTCTGACCCATCTCGAATACGGGGATCTTTTGTTTGTTGATGAAATTCACCGAACGCCAAAGGCGGTGGAAGAGTTTTTATATCCGGCCATGGAAGATTTTGCGGTTGATTTCATGTTTGACAAGGGTTTTCATGCACGAAGTCACCGCTATCGACTGAACCGTTTCACCCTTGTGGGAGCCACCACCCGTGTGGGTCTTTTATCTGCACCTTTGCGGGATCGGTTTGGTATCTTCAGAAGCCTTGATTTTTATAGCGAGACGGATCTGGTTAAAATTTCCCGACGATCAGCCACCCTGCTCGAAACGAAAATTGATGACGAAGGAGCAATAGAACTGGCCAAGCGTTCCAGGGGAACACCCCGGATTTTAAATCGGCTGCTAAAACGAGTACGGGATTATTCTCTGGTTAAGATAGACGGAACAATCTCCCGACAAGCAGTAAAAGCCGCGCTTACTCTTGAAGGTGTTGACGAGAAGGGATTGACCAATCTTGACCGACGCTTTCTTAAAACGATTATCGAATTTTATAATGGCGGCCCTGTCGGTATTGATGCGATTGCCGCCACCCTTCAGGAAGAAACCGATACGCTCGTGGATGTGGTCGAACCGTATCTTTTGAAAATCGGAATGATTATTCGAACATCTTCCGGGCGAAAAGCCTCTGAGTCTGCCTACCGCCATCTCGGATACAGTGTTCAGAAAAAGTTGTTTCGATAACAAAAGAAAGGCAGAAGGCACAAAGGCAGAAGGAAAAAAGAAAATCAAACGTTCAACATCAAATGTTAAATGGGAAATGGTTTGGCAGTTATTACCGAACCTTGAACCTGGAGTGAAGCGATGGCAAAAAAGGCTGAAAACACTTCCGCCTTATGCCTTTGTGCCTCCCGCCTCTTTCTTTAAACTATGTCCATCATTACTCTAACGACCGATTTTGGCACCAGTGATGAATATGCCGGCATAATGAAAGGGGTTATATTGTCTTTAAACCCCTCAGCGGTTATTGTTGATATTACCCACCACATCAACCCACAAGATCTTCTTCAGGCGGCATATACCATTTTTGCTGCTTACAGATATTTTCCACCGGGGACCGTTCATGTGGTTGTGGTGGATCCGACAGTGGGAAGTGACCGAAAAATTATTGCTCTCGAAATAGCCGATCATACTTTTTTAGCTCCTGATAACGGTGTGTTAACCCTGTTATTTTACCAAGGAGATATTGAATCAATTTACCGCATTGATAATGCCAGCTATTTTTTAGATCCTGTCAGCCGTACATTCCATGGCAGAGACATCTTTGCTCCGGTTGCCGCTCATCTTGCCATGGGTGTCTCTTTAAAAAAACTTGGCACACCGGTTGCACAAAAAAAAATAATATGTTTATCTATTCCTCAACCCTATTTGGCAGACAATGGTGAACTTGTGGGCTCTATTGTCTCCATTGATTGCTTCGGCAATTTGATCACCGATATTCAGTTAAGCGATCTGGAAAAGATGGATAAGCGGGTTACCGGCAAAAAACTTTGCATCATGGTGGGCCGGGAAAAGATTATCGGTTTGTCGGAGAATTACAGCAGTGTGGTTGCCGGCCATCCCCTGGCTATCATTGGCAGCCGAGAATATCTTGAAATATCAGTAAATGGCGGTAATGCCGCAAATTACTTTATGATGGAAAAAGGGGATTCTGTCAGGATACGTCAGCTAAAATGAATTCAGCTAAACTTAAGAAGGTAATATAATAAAACAATGCCGAACAATTCCAAATCAAAAACTGCAAAAAGGGTTCGACAGTGGACCCTTTTAATTATCAGTAATCGTGGAAAATCAATAACAATTAAATGGTTTAAAACATTGGCAATTACTATCGCATCCGTTTTGCTTGTTGCCATAGCTGCCAGCGCATGGCTGGGTTTTATTTACAAAAACTCAAGTGAATCAAACAAAATGCTGCGAATTGATGTTAAGAATTTACGACATAAAATTAATTCCCTTGAACATGAAAAAGATATTCTCATGGCCAGGCTTATTTTAACCGAATCAAGGGTCGAAGAAAACCTGTCGAAAACAGGTGGTGGTGTTGTTTCTGCCAAAACAACCGATCAAGACTCTGATACTGACCAAAAGGAACTGCAGCCTAAAAACCATATTAGCGTCTCGGCAGATAATCTGATCGTATATCATCAACCGGATTTAAATACCCTGAGAGTTCAATACATGCTGAGAAATACCGGATCCAAAGCACATGCAGTTGCCGGTAGATCGGTGGTGATATTAAAAAACAAGGGAGACAACGATCAGAAAAAATGGCTCGTTCTTCCGCATGTTCCACTGGTTTCAGGAAAACCAACCGGTAAAAAAGGACGTTATTTTTCAATCTTCAATTTAAAAACAATGAAATTCAGAGCCAACGACCAAACCGGTCCAGGCCAATTTAATACCGCCACCGTCTATATATTTTCCTCTACAGGAGAACTGATTCTTGAAAAAGACTTTCCCATCGGAATAAAATTCAAAACACTTCCGGCTCCGAAGAAAAAGAAACCATCGCTGTTGCCTGTCAAGAAAAAGACCGCTCCGGTTTTACCTCCTAAGCAAAAGAAGCCCGAAGCAACCCCTGCCGTGGAGAAAACACCTGTTGCCACTCCCCTTAAAGAAAAAAAGAAGCCGGATACTTCATTGGCGGGTGATAAACAAACCGTTGCTCCTTCTGATGAAGCTTCTAACGCCGAAGTCTCTTCATCAGAAAGTGATAAAAAAACTCCCGGCCAGGTAGAATCTGTTGAACAAACCCCGAGTTTGAAGGATACGGATGAATCTACTAAAATTATAGCGGAATAATTTCGCAATTTATTCACTTTAACCAATATGGATAAACTGAAACAATTCACTTCCGATCAGCTTGACATTGTAAACAGCTCGGTTGAAACCGCTGAAGACCTTGTGAGCAATTTTTATAAGATGTCCACCAGTCAGTGGCTTAGGCGGAGATATGATATAAAGACACTGGCAAATCTGAGTTCTGACGAAATTGTAAACGGGCCTTTTGCTCAGATCATCCGTTATGTCGGCCAACATAAAAACAGCTCCCTGGGTTCTTCCACATACGATTTTTACAAGATATGCCTCCAGGACCATTCAATCTGCGAAACCCTGAGTCAATCCGACGGTCTGGAACTTTTTCCTTTTACCCTCTACATCATCACCCATGAACTCATCCATATCGTCAGATTCACCAAATTTCTGCAAAGTTTTGATGCTTCACCGGATGAAAAAATGAAGGAAGAAACCAGAGTGCATCACCATACTCACAAAATTCTAAAACCGGTTAACATTGCGGGCCTTGCCAAAGTATTTGAGTTCTACAGCAACTGGCATACCCCGCTGGAAGGCCTGCGAAACACCTGAGCAGCATAGAGGTTTGCCAACATCATATCGACTCGTAAAAAATGCAGCCGCTGCTGGATTTAAAGAGTAAAAAACTTGAGTGATTTATTGCTTGACAACCCGGATTTCCTGTCTATATTAGTTTAGCTCAAATTTTACCGGTTCAACGCTTTACATAACTTTAAATATCAAATTATTACGGAGAGTTTAGCGAAATGCCTATCTATGAATATGAATGCACCCAATGCGGTAAAATAGAAGAAGCCATCCAAAAATTTTCCGACAAACCCTTAACAAAATGCAAGCACTGCTCTGGAAAACTTCACAAACTTATCTCTCAAAACAGCTTTCATCTTAAAGGAACCGGTTGGTATGTCACGGATTATGCAAACAAATCCCAAAGCTGTTCCGCTCCGACCGGAAAAAAAGAAGAAACCGCTTCCGTTGACAGCCCGGCATCAGCCAGAAAAAAAACCAAGTCGAAAAAACCTGCTGATTAACCGGCAACCTGTTGGCTGTCAGCCTTAAAGTTTTTTGCCTTATTTTAGATTTAGCCCCATTATTACCGACAACCCAGCAGTCCCGTTCAACCGAATGCATGTCAATTCACTGGTCGATTCCGAAACCCATAAAAAAATTTTTTCCAACTCTTTACAAATATAAATGTGTGCTTATTATTATTGGCAATGTGAAGACATTTCGCCAATTTAGGTATGAACATTTCGTAAAAAATTATTCCTTATTTTTCACGAAACCATCAACACTAAATAAAAATACGTTTAAAGAAAAGGAGAATTTGCACCATGAAACTTAGACCATTACAGGATCGAATTTTAGTACAGCGTATGGAAGAAGAAACAACCACCAAGGGAGGAATCATCATCCCGGACACGGCCAAGGAAAAACCGGCTGAAGGTAAGGTTGTTTCTGTCGGCAATGGAAAGATCGGAGATGATGGCAAGAGAATTCCTCTTGAAATTAAAAAGGGTGATCGCATTCTATTCGGGAAATATTCCGGTACTGAAGTAAAGATCGAAGGCGATGAATATCTGATCATGCGAGAGGACGACATTCTCGGTATAATCGAATAAAAACCATATAAATAAAATGAAGGAGAGATCAAGATGGCTAAAATTATTAAATACGATTTGAAAGCCCGTGAAGCCATGCTAAACGGGATTAAAACTCTTGCTAACGCTGTTGTCGTTACCCTGGGGCCCAAAGGAAGAAACGTGGTCCTTGACAAATCATGGGGTTCGCCAACAGTGACTAAAGACGGTGTCACTGTTGCCAAGGAAATCGAACTGGAAGACAAATTTGAAAACATGGGCGCTCAGATGGTTAAAGAGGTTGCCAGCAAAACAAGTGATATGGCAGGAGACGGAACAACGACCGCTACTGTTCTGGCCAGGGCGATTTATGAAGAAGGGCAGAAACTTGTAGCCGCCGGCAACAACCCAATGGCTATAAAACGCGGCATCGACAAAGCGATAGATGTGGCTGTTAAAGAGCTCCATAATATCAGTAAACCCACCAAAGACCAGCGGGAAATCGCACAGGTAGGAACCATCTCCGCTAATAATGACGAAACCATAGGAAACATTATTGCCGAAGCCATGAACAAGGTGGGTAAAGAAGGTGTCATTACAGTTGAAGAAGCCAAGGCAATGGAAACCACCCTCGAAGTTGTAGAGGGTATGCAGTTTGACCGTGGATACCTTTCGCCCTACTTTGTGACTGATCCGGAAAAAATGGTCACCTCACTGGAAGATCCTCTTATTCTCATCAATGAAAAAAAGATAAGCAACATGAAAGACCTGCTTCCTGTACTTGAACAGGTTGCAAAAATGGGAAAACCCCTGATGATCATTGCTGAAGACGTAGAAGGTGAAGCCCTGGCAACACTTGTGGTAAACAAGCTGCGGGGAACACTGAACGTTGCGGCCGTCAAAGCCCCGGGATTTGGTGATAGAAGAAAAGCCATGCTGGAAGATATCGCCATTTTGACCGGCGGTCAGGTTGTATCCGAAGATCTGGGAATTAAACTGGAAAACCTTACTGTAGCAGATCTTGGTAAGGCAAAACGTATTACCATAGATAAGGACAACACCACTATTGTCGACGGTGGA
Source organism: Thermodesulfobacteriota bacterium (assembly GCA_034189135.1). Taxonomy (NCBI): domain Bacteria; kingdom Pseudomonadati; phylum Thermodesulfobacteriota; species Thermodesulfobacteriota bacterium. Next base: position 71,492 of record JAXHVO010000021.1, read on the forward strand.
GGTGCCCGTAGCGCCCTGGAAGGCCGGGTAAAACAGATTCGAGCCCAGATCGATGAAACCACATCCGACTACGACCGTGAAAAACTCCAGGAGCGCCTGGCAAAGTTGATCGGCGGAGTGGCGGTGATTAATGTCGGTGCAGCCACTGAAACCGAAATGAAAGAAAAGAAAGCCCGTGTGGAAGACGCATTGAATGCAACCCGTGCCGCTGTTGAAGAAGGTATTGTCCCCGGCGGCGGTGTGGCACTCGTTCGCTGCCTTGACCTCCTGGCCAAAATTAAAATCAAGGCGGACCAGAAACTGGGTGTAAAAGTGGTGATGCGCGCCATTGAAGAACCCCTTCGTCAGATTGCCAATAATGCCGGTGTTGAAGGCTCCGTTGTGATCGACAAGGTTAAAAACGGTGAGGGCGCGTTTGGCTATAATGCGGATACGGACAACTATGAAGACCTGATTAAAGCAGGCGTGATCGACCCCACCAAGGTGGTCCGTTACGCACTGCAGAATGCGGGAAGTGTTTCCTCTTTGATGCTGACCACAGAGGCCATGATTGCCGACAAGCCTGAAGAAAAGCAGGAGGCCATGCCGGCCGGTGCCCCGGGTATGGGCGGCGGAATGGGCGGAATGGGCGGAATGGGCGGAATGATGTAATCTTACCCTGCCCCGTTACTGTAGATTTTACAAAAAGCCTTCATGCGCTTTTGCATGAAGGCTTTTTGTATTTACCTCTTGGGATAACATGTAAAAGCTTGACAACTCTATGCCAAGCAGGCTATTATTATACGGTCGTTAAGTTGCTGGGTGGTTAAATTGGTGACTCAGCCATTCAACTATTTATCCACTTAACGATGCCTGACATTCACACCAAACCAAAAATCGGGGTATCTTTATGAACTGCACCAATACATTCAAGACAACTCTGTTAGCACTCGTTTTTCTTACGGCTCTTTTTGTCTTCCCTCTATCGGCCGGTGCTGATGAGAAAGAAACGGCATCAGAAGCCGTTTCAAGTCAAGACATTGAACAAGAGGTGGTAGAAACCGAAACCGGTTTTTATTATACGGTCAAAAAGGGAGATACGCTGTGGGACCTTTCACAGAAATTTTCCGACACGCCCTATCTCTGGCCGGATTTGTGGAGCAACAACTCTCAAATAGCCAATCCCCACCTGATCTATCCCGGCCAGCGGATTCGCCTTTTTCGCCGAACAGATATTGAAAAAGAAGCCCGGCCGGCAATAGAAGAAAAACCCATTGAGACAAAAGCGCCACCACTAGAAGTTGTACCGGAAGAAGTTCCGCAAATAGCGACACAGGAAATCTCCGAAGTAAAACCGGTGTCCAAAATCTACCGCTATAGCGGTATGGATGGTGTTGGTTTTATAAAAAGAAAGGCGCTGACCCCAGTAGGTATCATCTTCAAGGTTAAAGAAGATAAAAAACTGATTAGCGCTGGCGATATCGTTTATATCAGCCAAAACAAAAACAACTCGCTTATTCCTGGTGGAAAATACACTGTTTATCGAAACCCTGAGCCGATTTATGATGATGCAAAAGGAAAATACATCGGGATACAGCATTATCTTTTAGGCATTGTCGAGGTTACCAACACAGCGCCTCGCTTTGCCATAGCAACAGTAACCCGCTCGTTTAGCAACATAAAGGTTAACGACAAACTGATGCCTTACAAAAGACGCCCCATAAAAATTGTACAACAAAAAAGCAAGGAAGGTCTTCTGGGTAAAATTATAATGTCAGAAAATCATAATCTCCTTATTGGAGACAATACCACCGCCTTTATCAATAAAGGTGAGGCTGATGGCGTAAAACCCGGTCAGTATTACAGTATTTTTTATCAGGAAAAAAGCAAAATCGCTTCGACATCGTGGAAAAAAGTTCCCCTTGATGCCGTCATTTTCGGAAAACTTATCGTTCTTCACACGGAAAAAACCACATCAACCGTGTATATAACCTCAACCAATAGGCAAATTGATCCGGGATCAAGAATCTGTACGCCACTGGAATAGGAAATACTCAGGTAAGTAGGCTGAAGGTATAAGGCTGAAGTTAATGAAACAGCGGTATCAATTCGTATCATTTTTTCCTTCAGTCTTCAGTCTTCCACCTATAAAGCTTTTTCATAAACTCTCCCAAGTAACCCGGAGAACTTCCTGGTAAGTGGTTATGCCTTCAAGAAGTTTTCTGATTGCACTTTCACGCAGGGTGGCCATTCCTTCTTCTCTGGCCTGGGCTTTTATCTTTTCAATATCCGTATCTGCAGTTGTCATCTGCTTTAACGACTCACTGTAAGGAAGCACTTCGAATATTCCGATCCTGCCGCGGTATCCGGTGTTGCGACATCTGATACAACCGGTTCCCCGGCTCAGTTTAAGCTTACCTTTTTTCCCCACTTCTATGCCCATGCGAGATAGTTCCAGCGCATCCATTTCATAAGATTCCTTGCAATAGTTGCATATTTTCCTGACCAGCCGCTGACTCAGAACACCAACAATAGTGGCCTGAATCAGGTAGGCCGGTATCCCCAGGTCCAGAAGTCGTGTGATTGAAGTGGGTGCATCGTTGGTGTGAAGGGTAGATAGTACAAGATGTCCGGTCAGTGCGGCTTGAACCGCATTCCTGGCCGTTTCAAGGTCTCTCATCTCTCCGATCATGATGATATCCGGATCCTGTCTTAATATGTTTCTTAATATATTGGCAAAGGTAATATCTATCACCGGTTGCACGGCAATCTGGTTAAAATCCTCGTGTACCATTTCTATGGGATCTTCTACGGTGACTACATTTTTTTCCGTGGTGGAAAGTTTGCGAAGAGTTGAATAAAGCGTGGTCGATTTTCCGCTTCCGGTTGGGCCACAAACCAGTACAATTCCATGGGGCATGCTAACGAACCTGTTGTAACGTTCCAGATCGGTAGGGGTAAAGCCCAAGCCGTCTAAATCCTGGAAAAGCACCTCAGGGTCCATCACTCTCATGACCACTTTTTCACCAAAGGCAACCGGAACAGTGGATATCCGTATCTCCACTTCCACGCCGCCCTTATCTGTTTTTATCCGGCCGTCCTGGGGTCTTCTCTTTTCAGCCATATTCAATCTTGACAAAGTCTTTATCCTGCTAACTATGGCGTTATGAACTTTCCGGGGAAGCTGATAGACCGTATGTAATACGCCGTCAATCCTCATCCGCACCAGTACGGTTTCCCTTTTGGGCTCAATATGTATATCACTTGCTTTCTGCTCAAATGCATAAACAAGGATATGGTTTACCGCATTGACTATATGCTGATCGGTAGATGGGAGTTCATCGGATGTTTTTAATTTAACATACTGTTCCAGATTGCCGATATCAACGGAAGGGCTGGCAAACATATCTTCCGCTGCGGCAATGGAACGTTTAAATCCGAAAAATTCGTTCAGCAGCTTTATGATATCGCTTTTCGAACTGAGTACAGTCTTTAGTTTCAGGTTGCTCACCCTTCGAATATCATCCATGACTTCCAGGTTTAATGGATGCGAAGACGCCACGGTCAGGTATCCGTCTTTGATATCAATGGGTAGCACCAGGTTTTTCATGGCAAAGTTACGGTGGAGGGTGGTGGTAACCAGATTAAGATCCAGTTGCAAGGGATCGATCTTTTTATAAGGGATTTTCCATTCTTTTGCCAAAACCTGGTAAATGGCTTCCTCATCAACCAGCCCTGATTTACCGTCCGCCCGGGAAAGTTTTAAATAGTCTATAATATCAATTATATTTGTAGAAATGATATTTTTTGCCCCTGAAGCAAAAGACACATGCTGATCTGCATTTTTTTTTGCCAGCTTTCTTTCAACCGATATGCTTTTTTTGAAAATCTCTTTTACCTGGTCTTGAGAAATAAGACCATTTTTTAAAAGAACCTTGCACACATTCTTTTCGGTAAACGCATTGTTCAAATCAACAGCCATGTAAAAAACCTTTCATACAAACTTCGCTATTTCAAATCTCATCATATATCTATAAAATTAACCTTAGGTCTTGATATATCTTAGAATTGCAAATTAATCGTAAAAGCGGGCTGGGTTTTAAGATCCATTGTCCAAGGCTAAGCGCTTTCATCTATACTCACTCTATTTTATTTTAGTTTCTTTTGCTAAAATAATCAAGTTGTTTATCAGCCATAAAAAAAGCCCTCCCCTCCCCAAGCACAGGAAAAGAAAGGCTTTCTTTTTTTCATACTGTCGTCAAGCGGAAACTATTTCTTTCTGACCACAAGAAGAATGATTTCAAGCTTGGAATTCACATGGTAAAGCACCTTATTCCCTTTTTTCAGACTCGACCTGGATAAATAGTCTCCATTTTCATACTGAAGCATTGGGGAACTGGAAAAAGTCAAAAGGGTATCATTAATGATTATTTTTCCATCTCCTGCGATCTTTTGAATGATGCCTTCTCCCATGGTGTTCGGTTCCACCATTGCCGGATATTTTGTATCTTTTTCCGATGCTGCAAAGCCCGGTGCTACTGCCAGCATCATAATAATTATCAATCCGGTACATATATATTTCATGGATATTACCTCCTTTATCAGGTATTCAGGTTGAAGACCGAAGGACAAAGGCTGAAGCGATCCGATAGCCTCTCACCTTCAGTTTATCTACCTGAGTATAAATGTTTAAATTCTTTTTTGCTATCAGCTATTTCCTATCAGCTATGAGCTATATCTACTCTATTTCCCTCCAGGAAAACAGTCCCTTTTCTTCATCCGTCTGGTCTGTGGTGGTAATATTTCCTGATGATGTACTGTAGTAGTATCTGGCGATGCCTCCTGGTAGCGATAAAACAGCAGGCGGGTAATAAATGCCTGTTTTCTTCCATCCTGTTGGTGGAACCCATATGGGGTTGTTTGCGGACCCGATGTTTATCATATCCTGCATGTCGATTGTTCCGTCACTGTTTATGTCAAAGAAAGCTGCATCGAGTCTGCTGCCGTCACAGGCGTCCATACTCATAAGTATGGAATCTCCACCTGCTCCGCATGGTGAATCGGATGGAATAGTGGTAATCACATTCAATACATAGTCTCTGACAAACACATTCATTATCGACCTTTCACTGGTTGCGGGAAGGTCAAAATACCACCCAGCATGGCTGTTAGGGGGATCGCTTGATAGTGAGTACAAGCTGATCTGATTGTCACTTAGTACACGGAATTTCTCTCCACCAACATCTCCAAAAAAAGCTTGAGTTTGGTTCTGCAGGGTGACACCCTGAGCGTTTGCAGACAAAGCACCGTTTCCGTCAAGATTGGAAAGCATCCTGGGGGATCCGGCGGTTAAATGGCCCAGGTATTTGTCCGGACCTGTTTCACCTCCTGCTGTCCAATGATCCGCCCAGTCCCATATTCCATATACGGTTTGTACACTGGTATCTAAAAAGTCGGTATTCCCTATATATCTGCCGGTGCCGAATAAAACCATATATCCCTCTTTATCGATACCACACTGTCGCATCACATCCGGTTTCATGGTAATAGGCTGAGAAAATCCCAGTTCGCTCTTTGCCTGGAACAAGGGTTTTTTGTTTACGCCGTCGCTATAGGCAATCTCCCAGCTCCCCGTGTTGTTTGCCGTAAGGTCGAATTTCCACATATTGCCCAGAAGATCACCGGCAAAGGCATAGTCCACCTTTTTATCCAAATTAATATCAATGAGCACCGGGGTGGAAAGGCCGTTACAATCGACCGCACTTCCGGCTCCCGTATCGATTTTTCTGAGGAGCGTTCCTGTTGCCGCATCAAAAACATAAAGGACCGCCTTGTTATCGGTACTGTCATATCCGTTTCCTAAAATCACAACCTTGGAGCCGATATTGGAATCAACGATAAAGGCCCTGGAGAAACCATACCCCATATCCGGGTCAGGCGAGTTGTCAGGATCGGAGGAATCGGGATATTCCCACTCTACTATATCGGCCGCAGTTGCAGCCGACTCAGGATCACCAACCGTGTCGATATCGGTTACATTCAGGCAGTAGAGCCCCTTTCCTCCTTTTCCCATGGTGCCCACCAGCAGGTCCTTTGCTCCCACCCTTGCGGCAAAAGGTGCTTGATCAATAAAATAGGTATGGTTATAACCCGGGTTCGGCATGGTTAAGTTGACCAGGTTGTCAAAGACCAATCTGGGTATATAGGCAAATATCTCATTGCCGGTGTCTTTGTGGAAGGCATGAAGCATACCGTCGTTGGAACCGACATACAGTACATTATCTAAAAGCAGCGGGGTGGAGTGCACAATATCGCCCAGTTTGCTGCTCCTGGATCTGAAACTGTAGGTGCCGCCCTGGCCCTGTTCGTTGGTTGTGTCACCTCGTATATAATTTACCATAGCGGTCTGTTCCGCTGCAGTTGCTGCCAAAAGTGAAAGCTGGGCCGCAGGTATTTCGCTATCCCTAAACGCGATGCCGTCTGTTCCGTTATGGGTGATGATTCTTCGGCCCGTATTCCAGTCTAAACTCTCAAGTTGAGTATGCGCGGACCACTTTTCGGGATCCATAATTACATTTCCCGTATGTTCATCAACATCAAGGGCTTTAATGTCCCCTGTCCATGTGGCGGTATCATAAATTCCCTGAAAAATAACCGTCTCAGAATGCAATTCCTGGGAGTTGATGGAAACCGCTGAACCTGAACCGATCCTTTCCTGGATTGATTGCATGATGGCGTTCAGCGCATCGATCATGTCCTGGGGGTTTGCCGCGCTGAGGTACTGACCCCTGCCGTTCACAGCACCATGAAACATATCGTCGACTCTGGCCTGATTCGTGCTCACATCCGGCCAGGTTGGGCAGATCGGATTCGGAAGGATGGCCGGTCCACTCGGGCAGTTGGCATAGTCGTCCGGATCAATCGTACCGAATACCCCGAAAGATACAAAATATGAAACAATATGCTGGTGAGTGGCGCTGTCTCTGGCATTTACCGGTACCAGGTCTTCCAATGCAACGGACAGGTCCCTTTCGTAATAATGCATGGCAATGTCGGCCAGTGTATTGGAATAGGTGTCGCCAAACAATCCCCCGTCCCAAATGGTGCTATTGTCCCCGTCCGCATTGCCGATCGCCGGTGCACCACCGTTATAATACCCGTCCGTCATCACGATTACAAAGTTCTGCTGGCACGCTCCCCCTGCGGCAGCGCCTGCGATGGGTGAAGCACCCAGACCCGCAGGATTGATCCCGTCACTAGCGTCGAGATATTGTCCTACCTTTACAAAAGCGTTCCTTAAGGGTGTCCAACCACTGGGGTAAACATTATTATACAAAGTTGCCAACAAAGTATCTGTCTGATCCGGCACACCTTCCACATCCACCGGCAGCACCGGCTGATTGACCCTGTTTTGAATGGAATGCATCCCTATACTCACATTCTCCATATCCTCAATCACCCGTGAAACTCCGGCCTTGGCCGCCTTATCACTGGTCCGGTAATAGGTAAACCAGTTGACAAAATTCTGGCGCTCCTGGACATAGCTTCTGCCGGTCACAATTCCTGCAGGCGGGGCCGTTAAGGTCAATTGGTTAAAATTGGTAATATTGCCCCTGGCGGCAACCACTGCCGGGTCAACCCGGTAGTAACTGATGGCGCCGGCAGCGCCGGCTCCGTCAATATTAACCAGATAAATTTCATCATTATCCCGAGTGCTGTCTCCATCATCGTCATTCCAGATGAAATAACTGGCATAAGAAATAGTCTGGACGGTCGGGGTTGACGCATTAAAGTTATAAGTTCCCAATGACGTCCATCCGTCTGCAGTCTGCTGGTCGATACTTATTGTAGCTCCCTGCTGAACATTGCCGGAATATATTCTATAATCGGCCGCGTTCACCCATGTGTAATAGTCATCTATATGTTTTTCCACCGTATACTGCCCAGTTACCGGAACTGTTAAAATCCACGTCATGGGATCGGTCCAGGTCAAGCAATGAGTCCCGTTGATCCAGCTGCTTCCTCCCCAAGTCCCTGTCCAGTCCTCTCCGGAAAATTCAGCATCCGAGTTGTCCACGGTGACGGTTATTCCGGCTGTAGCTGTAGCGGGAACACCGGTCAGTCTCACTGCATCTGCACTGGCATAAGACCCACTTGTATATGCCCCTCGCTCAACGGTTATATACTCCGGTCCGGCTACCAAGTTCAAATAAGGGTTTCCATTAATATTAAAAGCCGCGCTGCTGATATTCGGATTGGTCGTCACCGGGTAATTCCTGGGATTATCCAGATCGGCATTAGCCAGGTTGCCTGTCCCCAGATGATTGGGCCAGGGCGTATAGGTCGCATTGGGATTGTAGTACAGCGGATTTGTTGTCGAACAGTTCCGCTCCCACCCGCTGGGATTGACCCCGCCGACAGGTAATCTTGTATTACTCATACTTCCGGAATCGTCCAGCACAAACATGATATTTGCCGGGGCCGCCTGTACCTGGGTTTCCAACGGTACATCAGCGATGTTTACGCACTTTTCTTCCGCCCCGCATGGCCGGTCACCGTCATAGCAGTCTTCATCCACACCGTTGCCGCATATTTCCTTTGCGCCCGGGTAAATGGCTGAATTGGTATCATCGCAGTCGCCTGCGTTTTCCGAATAACCGTCGCCGTCATTATCGGTATCATCGGCAGTGCACACCAGATCGCTTCCGTCGCAGTCCTGATCGATTAGATCACCACATATTTCCGTGGCACCGGGATATATGGTTGCATCATTATCATCACAGTCACCTTCCAGCAAAGTAAACCCGTCGCCGTCGTTATCAACTTCGCAGGATACATCCATACCGTTGCAGTCCTCATCAATGCCATTTCCGCATATTTCCGGGGCTCCGGGATATATGGATGCATCAGTGTCGTTGCAGTCCCCCTGGTTTATTGTGTATCCGTCTCCATCGTTATCAACATCCGGATCAAGTCCGGGTGTGGTAAAAAATGCGGTAACGATTCGGTCCTGATCCATAACAACCGTTGCAGTCAAAGGGCCGGTGACAGTTACTCCGCCGGTCCAGTGGGAAAATGTCCAGCCCGCAACGGATTCCGTGGCAGCAAGGTTAATGGTGGTACCCTCCAATATAGTATACACTCCGGTACCGCCTCCGGGAGGAGTGGCCGATACATCTCCCTCACCTGATTGTGCCAGAGAAAGATCATAGGTTTGGTCTTCAAAGCTGGCGGTCACGGTTTGATCGCCATTCATTAAAATCGTTGTCTGTTCCAGGTCTGGCTCTGCCACACCACCTGTCCATCCTGCGAACTGCGATCCCGGTCCTGGAATCGCTGATATTGGAATATCCATACCGCATGTAAAGGTATGCGGACTTCCGGTATCGTCAGGAATAACCGTACCGCTGGCTGTGCCACTAAGAGATATTGACGTGGTAAGATCGCATTCGTCATCGAGGATTGTACATGTGGCCGGAGTTCCGCTGACCGTCTGGTTGGCCCCGGGTGTGATGGTGATGTCAAAAGTCTCACCATCGTCATTAACGGCGTCATCCATGATCGCTATGATAATATCACCGGAGGTATCCCCTGCAACTATGTTCACTGCGCCGATAGCTGTGGTATAATCGCTGCCTGCTGTTGCTGAACCGGTGTCTACCGTAGCATAAGCAACCGACGCACCGCCTGGAACCTGCTGATCAAGCGTTACGGTGAAGGCTACCGTACCGGCATTTTCTGATACTGACTTGGAAGCCTCCAGAGAAGCGTTGTATGTGTCACCGTTGTCGTTAATCGTGCCAATACCCTGGTTGTCGGTGATGTTCCCGTTGCCGCTGCAACCGGTTAAATTTACATTAAAGGTTTCTGCCACTTCATATAAAGTATCGTCAGCGATTGGTACCGAAATCGTACCGGTGGTATCCCCCGCAACAATTGTCAGCGTGCCGGAGGTGGTGCTATAATCACTGCCCGCTGCGGCTGTGCCATCTGCTGTAGCATAATCGATGGAAACATCCGTATCGCCCGGTGCATTGGCAAGCATAACCGTAAAATCGGCTGATCCGCCATCCTCAGCAATAGTGACATCATCGATTGAGATACCATACTGATCATCGTTGACAATCGTGCCCGTACCGGTCGTATCGGTACCGTTAAAATTACCATCCCCACTGCTCACGGTAACATCAAAGGTCTCATCCGCCTCAACCGTGGGATCACCCCCTGTAGCAACATCAAAAGTGACGACCTGGCCGGCAGCACCGGCAGGTATCGGTAATATGGTACCTATATGCTGCGTATAATCCAAATCCGCCAGTGTCGCTGTCCCATCAGTCGTGGTGTATGAAGCATTAACAGCCATGGATCTGGCCACATCCATCGTCACCGAAAACGTAACATTAGATCCTTCAGCGGCAGATGGACTGTCAACCGTCATGCCAAACTGATCATCATTATTAATTGTTCCGGTGCCCGTGGCGGGAATGCCATCCCAATGAGGTGGCAAGCTGGTTACGGAAACCGAAAACGTCTCGTCTGCCTCAACCATTGTATCTGCCGTGGTAGGCACATTAAAGGTGTAAGTGGTGCCTATTGAAGAAGGAGGAAGAAACGTAAAAGGAAGCGGCGTACTATCATAATCAGTCCCGCCACCCGTTGCCGTTACATCAGTTAGGTTAAGTGTTACCGGCACTGCCACATCAACTTCAGTGTTCAGTGTGACCGTGAATTGAATATCAGAACCTTCATCGTTCGCTGCGTTGTTTACTGTTATGTTAAATGTGTCATCATTGGTAATCGTGCCTGTAGCGGGTCCTGTTACAGTATCTCCATCTAGAGGAGTCAAGGTAACCGTGAAAGTCTCATCAGCTTCAACTTTGGTATCTCCAGTGACAGTTACATCAAATGTATCTGTAGCTCCAACGGTTTGACCATTGTTAAATGTTACTGTACCTGTGGCATCAGAATAGTCTCCGTCACTCGTTGTAGCTGTTCCATCAGATGTCGCATAATCAAATCTGCTAATAGGGGAAACAGTGCCACTGGTAATAGTAACAGTGAAAGTATATATTGTTGGGCCTGCATTACCCTCTACAACAGATGGGGCACCGATAGATACTTCTATAGCCGCTGCACTGCCCGCAAAACAAAACACACCCATGAATAAACTGAGGAAGGCGATGGTCATGATCTGCCAACGTACCGCTTTCCTACCCATCGTTTTTGAATTTTTATGTGTTAGGTTGTGTAACATTTTAATTCTCCTTCCTCTGAATTAAGTTCCCTTATTTTTTTATTTATCGCTTTATCTTTATCAGTAACAATTTAACATCCAACCCTTTCATTGGGATTCAAGGTTGGACGTTCGATGTTCGATGTTCATTCAAAACGCTTAGAACCTCTTCCTGTATCCCATCATAATTAAGGACCGTCCCTGGCCTACCGTTGAGTTAAAGAGCCCGTAAACCGAATAATCAAATAAATTAGAGGCGGTCATATCCAGGGAGGCTCCTCCGGCAATTCCGTTGCTGATGGCTGCCTGAGCCGCGTTATTATTGGCATCGCCTGCGTCATTCATGTTGTGGGACAGTTGTGCATTACCGCCGGGAGTCCAGTTCCAGTTGCCCACAACTTCCATATCAGCGGCTGCCGATGAATCTGTCAGCCAGTCGTAACTTGCCGGTGATGAAATATCATTGTCCTCCATAATCTGTCCCAATTCAACAACTGCGCCCTCGGCCTTGTAAAAGTTATGTCGGTATATCGCTTCGTTTCTTACAATCTGTAGTTCAATAACCGTATCATTGGTCGAAACCGTACCCAATAACGTAAGCAGAACTAAAATAATCAATACGATTACTATTGCCGAGCCTTGTTCATTATTAATATTTGAGATCATCTGTTTCATAAAAAATGTATCCTTTCATCACCATCAGGTTACAATTTGCTAAACATCCTGAGCCCTTACAAATACAACAGTGGAACTTCTGTTGCCGCGGCCGGTAATGGTGACTTCAATGACTTTAGTATTAGAGCTGGGTGTGGTCCCGTTTAAATTCTGTGTCACTGCCCCGGCAATGGTACCCGAATCGTCCCACACTGTCCACTGCATTTGATAATTACCGGCAACGGTTCCTGGAATAACGGGAGGAGGATGATTGCCAGGGGTTAACAAGGCGTCGGAATACGGTCGAAGCATAAGTGTTTCTACCAGATCCTGTCCCCATATGGACGCTTCCGTGCTTATCCTGGCACCTGTATTTCCGCCAGTGGATCTGATCTGCATGGTTCCCACGCCCAAAATTCCAATGGAAAATATGGCCAGGGCAATAAGAACCTCGATGAGGGTATAACCCCGTTCCTTATAAATACTTGTTTTATCTTTAATAGCATACATGAATTTTGCTCCTTTTGAGTCAGCGGTTAACAAGCCAGGCTTTCTGCCACTTTGCCTTTTCCTTTTACAAATTTCTACATACGATATCAGACGTTATCATCATTCGGCGAAACTGATCATTGGGGGAAAGCAAAATATTTGTTCCCTGCTGATTCTGATACGTCTGATTGTCGGTTTTCTTAAAAAACATAACAGGAACAGTCTGGCTGGACCTGGCTACCATTGTCACCTGGACCGACTTTACATTCGATGCATTCATTGGGTTTGACACCACATTTCCATTGGCATCAAGATAGACAAAATTGAGTGCATCTATAAATTCGGCTAAAGGCTGCAAACCGCCTCCCCCGTTGACTTCCCTTCCCAGGGAACCTGCTGCGTTAATGGCGTAACGCACATCCTCATCTGGATCGGTTACGTTTCCGTCTCCGTCAAGATCCATGGTAAAACGAAATGTATTGGCCTGCATGGTTACAATCCCTGCCCCTGCATTGGCAGGATCATATCCCGCCATCCTTATTTCCCTTTCCATGAGCTGCATTGCCCCTCTCAGGCTCTGCTGCATTTCAACCATGAGCTGCTGTGTCAGATGTGACTTTAGCTGTGTCATATACGTCGTATAGATCCCTGCAAGAAGGATAGAAGTTATTGCAAGTGCGACCATCAGTTCAATCAAAGTAAATCCTTTTCGCCAGTTTGATATTGCTTTCATCGTATCATTACCCTTTAATTGCATTTCTCTTTCCCCATTGCATATTTCATGGATCAGTTCCATGTTCCACCACCATCCGTACTTGTTCGGATGACTGTGCTGCCGGAGATTCTGAGCCTTATTTGCTTTAAAAAGAGATTTTGTGAAGTGCTTTGCAATTCAACAGACCCTATTCTACTTTGAATAGGAAGCCCCCTTGCATTAAACCCGCACCATGTGACCAGTCCGGTAAATATCGTCGCATTGGTGATATCCACGTCAGGCGGCATGGTTTCGCTTTTAAGCACTGTATCACCACCATCAATAATTCCATTAGCATTTGAATCACTAAATACGGTAAAGGTGTCACCTCCGGTATTGAAGTTAATAGAAACCGGAGTTTTTTCCTTAATCGCCATTAACCTTGCGTACTGCATAGCAGAATATACATCTCTTGCCCCACTGTTCAATCTATGCTTTGGTAAATGAGAAATAATATTCGGTATGGCTATGGCTGCGGTAATACCTATAATTCCGACAACAACCATTACTTCCATTAAGGTAAATCCTCTGTTTTTCTTCATTGACATCTTTTCCTTCATTTTGTTATCTCCTGGTATTAAACGCTACCATGAGTTATACAAAATATGTGCCATGTTGGTGACTTGTCACTATGACCGAATCTGAATTTAATAGCCATTTCCCTTTTAATCACCTAACTATTTTATATTGTTTAACATACTAACCTTATGCAACTGTCTTTCGGATTAAAAGATCACCTTTTAAACCAGACCGGCCATAATAATTATCACTTATACTATTAAACATTTTGTAAAACTATTAAATTTTTTAATAGTTTTACAAACGCCCACAGTTTGTTGGGTTTGCCTATTCTTCAGACAAAACGGAATAGTTCCTTCAGTATTACCTATTAGTATACTCTGTTGTGTTCTATATATTTGTTTGTCCGTGAGTGTCTGTGTGGCGCTTGCCAGGTCGAAGCATCGTTCGAAGCCTGGTCGGTGGCTAATTTTTTAAGCTATGCTTGGCGGATATAATCCACTGCATTTTTGAAGATGCGAATTCCGATGGTGGGATCTGGATCTATTTTTTGTTGGCGGCGTTTTTGTTTTTCTTTATGGCGGGTCCAGTCCGGATGGTTGGTGGGGTGATTGTAAGCTTCAGGATGGGGCATCAGGCCGAAAATCCGGCCGGTGGGGTCACATATGCCGGCGATATCCTGTAAAGATCCATTGGGGTTGAAAGGAAATTTGCCCTGTGCCGGTTTTCCGTCGGGAATGGCATAATACACCGCCACCTGGTGGTTCTCCACCAGACGGTCGATGGTTTTGCCATCCGAATAAAACTTGCCTTCACCGTGTCGCACCGGAAACTCAAGCTGATCAAGGCCGGTGGTAAAAATACAGGGGGATTTTTTATTGACCTTCAAGGTAACCCATCTGTCTATGAAATTACCGCAGTCGTTAAAGGTGATGGCCACGCTTCTTTTCTGGTAGTTCTTATCCAATCCGGGCAGAAGTCCCATATTGACGAGGGTCTGAAATCCATTACAAATTCCCAGTACCAGGTTTCCTTTATGGATAAATTCAAGTATATGTTCACCGATATTGGTTTTCATGCGAACCGCCTGAATCACCCCTGCGCCGTGATCATCGCCCCAGGAAAAACCGCCCCCGAATACCATGATTTTAAAATCATCCAGAATCACCGATCCGTCAATCAGGGAATTGATATGAACTCGGGTCACCTCTGCGCCGGCAAGCTCAAACGCATGGGCGGTTTCATTGTCGCAGTTAAGACCGTAACCAGTGAGAACAAGTACGTTTATCGTATTAGAATGTTTCATGATGATCTTTATTTAGCAACAGCTTCTTTTTGTGTCATGCACATGCGTTTCGGGTTACGGGTTTCGAGTTGTTAATCAGAAACAAACCTTTTTGATAACCTGCAACCCGCAACTCGCAACCCGAAACACATACGTGATAGCCAAAACAAGTTAACAAATATTTATCCTGGCTATCTATAATTATCGTTGCAGGATTACAAATCCCCAAACGGTTTCTTCCAGGCGGTTTTAAGATCTTTAAGCGGAATATTAACCAGGGATTTGCCATCCAGCCCGTTAATTATAAAATCCGGTGTGTCGGTGACCGTTCCCACCTGGGCAAATATATTCCCGCTAAAAATACCTTCAAGGGAATCCCGTTGTTGTGGGTCAATGGTAACGATAAACCTCCCGGCGGATTCTGAAAATAAAATCGTGTCATTGCGATCAACCTGTTCCACCGGCACCCGACTCAGGTCGATCTGCATTCCAAGGTTTCCTCCCATGGCAACCATGGCCAGATGAACACCCAGTCCCCCGCGGTAGATTCCGTGGACAGATGCCACACGCTCATCATTTATTGCCTGAGAAAGTGCCCGGTATAATTTTTTAAATGGCTGGTGGGCTATTTGGGGAACGTTAAGTCCGATATATCCCAAATGTTCGTAATATTCGGATCCCCCCAGCTCATTACCTGTTATTCCAAGAATATAGACAAGGTCCCCCGGCACCTTGCTGTCCATGGTTACGCATTTATTGATGTCATCGATAACCGATATTGCCGAAAATTGCAGGGTCTCAAGGGCGGAAACTTTATGGGTTTGTCCGTATCGGCCGGGAAGGTGACCATCCACGTACATACTGTCCTTTCCTGAAAGAAGCGGTATTTCATATGCCAGACAGGTATCCTTCAGCGCCATGCATGATCTGACCAGCTGGGCGGCTTTGAACCTGCCGTCCGGATTGCTTTTTACATCATATTTGATATTCGGCCAGCAAAAATTATCCACACCACCGATATGGTCCAAATTCCCTCCCACGGCAATAACCCTTCGCACCGCTTCATCAATGGTACACCCGGTCATATGGCCGGCATCTATGGCCGAATATCCCGGTAAAAGTGCCTGGGCAAGTGCCAGGCCTTTTTGGGATCCAAGCACAGGACGAATCACCGCTGCATCAGCGTTTACATCGCGTCCTTCTCCCACCAGTGGTTTTATCACGCTCGATCCTTGGACTTCATGGTCATATTGGCGATATATCCACTCCTTTGAACATATATTTGGACGCGAAAGAAGATCCAACAGCAACTGATCATATTCGACGGGCTCTCCCAGCACCGGTTCAGCCAGGCCACGTTTTTCAGCAGACAGCCACCCGGCATCAAACTTCCATTGGGGAAAGCCTGATTCCAGCAGATCTATGTCGACATAAGCACAGGTGTTGCCGAAATATTTAATATGAAGTTTCCCCGAATCCGTATACTTGCCGATAACCGTACTTTCTACCGCATGCTTTTGGGAAAGTTCGAGGAATCGATCGATATATTGGGGTTTAACCGCTACAGTCATACGTTCCTGGGATTCGGAAACCCAGATCTCCCACTGGTCAAGCCCTTCGTATTTTAAGGGCACTTTTTCAAGCTCTACTACACATCCCCCTGAAAATCTTGCCGATTCACCGATGGAGGATGATAATCCACCACCGCCATTATCGGTAATAAAACTGATTAAACCTTCATCCCGTGCTTCCAGTAAAAAATCGTGCATTTTTTTCTGGGTATATGGATCGCCGATCTGAACATGTCCGGCCGGGGTATTCTGGGAAAATGTTTCCGATGAGGCGGTCACTCCGTGAATCCCGTCCTTGCCTACCCTTCCCCCGCACATAATAATCAACTCACCAGGAGACGTTTTCTTTTTTTCCGCGGGTTCCCCTTTGATCCGGGCCGGCATCATCCCAACCGCGGTAACAAACACCAGGCATTTCCCCAGATATCCTGGGTTAAACAGAACCTGTCCGAAGGTGGTGGGTATGCCGCTTTTATTACCCCCGTCACGCACCCCCTCTATCACCCCGTCAAGGAGGCGTCTTGGATGAAGATGCGGTTTTAGACTGCCGCTATAATCGACCGGTCCGACGCAATACCCGTAACTTCCCATCACCAGCTTGGATCCCTTGCCGGTACCCAGCGGATCCCGGTAAACCCCCACAATCCCGGTAATAGCTCCACCGTAAGCTTCCATGTTGGAGGGAGAATTATGGGTCTCTCCGGTAATGACGTAATGGTTTTCACTGTCAAAGCGTCCCGCACCGGCGTTATCCCATAATACCGAAACCACCCAGTCTTTTTTCTCTTTTAACTTAAGTGTTGGCGATTCAATGCAGGTTTTAAAAAGACTGTTTATGGTTTCTTTCTTTCCGGTCTCACCGTCCATGAAGTCAAATAATCCACGGAAAGTATTGTGGTTGCAGTGGTCGCTCCTTGCCTGCGAAATATATTCAAGCTCCACATCGGTGGGATCCGACAGGCCTACCTTTTTCCTTGCTTCACGCACATCTTTGTCCAGAAAATAGGCCCTGATGGTTGGAATATCATCCGGATTTAACGCAAGGTTACGCTCATCACTGATCTTTTGCAGAGAGGCATCGCTGTCAATGGGAATCGAAACCACCGTGGGCGTGCGATCCAGTTTAACCTTAGGTATAATATAACCGATCCCCGTTTTAGGGTCCCATTCGCTTTTTGCATATACTTTGGTCTGCTGGATGATGCCATTGGCCAAAAGCTCACCGGCAATTTTATCTGCGTCTTTAGCGGTAATTCCAATGCCTTTGACACAATATCGCCTTGAGGTATAGACCGCTTCATCTTTATCCAGCTTTATTTTCAGAATATCCTCAATTGCCTCTATCGCTGTGCTTCCCGGATTATCCCTGACTCCGGGCCTGTAGCCGACCCAGATGGTCCAGTCAAAATTAATATCAAGGGGATCAAAAGAAGAGACTTCGGTGACCGGATTGGTAAAAATTTCATGTTGAATTGTGTCTAGCTGAGCTTTAGACAGGTCGGCATCAATGGTAACAATATTTACAGTACGGACTTCGTCAATTTCAAAATCAAAATAATTTTTGGCCTTTTGGCGAACCCCTTCACCGACTGCATCAAAGAGTTTGGGTTTAAGCGCTATTTCAAGTCTATGCGTCATGATAAAAATTGGTTGTTCATTTTTAGTTGTTTGTTTGGTGTTGCAGACCTCTTTCCATTCAACATTCGATGTTGGACGTTTCCGGGTAGAACTGGGAGGTTACCCTCCCAGAGCCCCCACAGACCCGTACGAGCGCAATTAACGCATACGGTTCCTCAGGTTATGGCTTCGCTACACGTATGAA